>JAJCYI010000001.1 GCA_029263015.1 Saprospiraceae bacterium
TTGGAGCAACCATTTGCTGACACCGGAACAGATGCACCAACAGGACAAGATCGAAATAAAGACCTGGAGGGCCAAAAAAGAAGATTAATCGGTAACTTTAATTTTATCAATAAAACGGTCAACCCTTTTTAGTATTAGACACTAATAATGTCTGCAACACTAGACCACTGTGAGGTGTAAATATTTTAACTTACTCAAAGTGTGAGAATTATTTTTTTAACATATCCAATGCCACATCAACGATCATGTCTTCTTGCCCACCAACCATTTTCCGATTACCAAGTTCTTGCAGAATGACCCTTGTGTCAATACCATAGCGCTCGGATGCTTTTTCTGCATGCAGCAAGAAAGAGGAATAAACGCCCGCATACCCCAGTGATAATGTCTCCCTATCTACCCGGACAGGACGGGTTTGCAGTGGCCGAATTAAGTCATCAGCAGCGTCCATGAGTTGAAAAAGATCACAATTATGCTCAATATTCATTCGGTTGAGCACAGCAATAAGGACTTCCAATGGCGCATTACCAGCGCCAGCTCCCATCCCAGCAAGCGATGCGTCTAACCTGGTTGCCCCATGCTGCATTGCGACGATCGTATTGGCTACACCGAGAGAAAGATTGTGATGACAATGAATGCCGACCTCGGTTTTGTCGTCCAAGACGTCTTTAAATGCTTTGATTCGATCCCCTACCCCATCCATCAATAAAGCCCCCGCAGAATCCGTAACATACACACAATCAGCGCCATAACTCTCCATTAGTTTGGCTTGTTCCGCCAATTTTTTTGGTTTGTTCATATGCGCCATCATCAGGAAACCACCCACGTCCATGCCCAGTTTTTTAGCTGCTTCAATATGTTGGGCAGAAATATCGGCCTCGGTGCAGTGCGTTGCAATTCGTACTGATTCGACACCAAGTTCTCTCGCATTTTTTAAGTCCTGGATAGTGCCAATGCCTGGAAGTAACAGTGTGGTCAGTTTAGCATGAGTCAGGTTTTCGGCAATCCCTTCGAGCCATTCCCAGTCTGTCCGGGCACCAAAACCATAATTGAAACTGCCGCCTGCAAGCCCGTCACCATGTGAGATTTCTATGGCATCAACTTTCGCTCTATCAAGGGCTAAAGCAATCTCTGTAATTTGATCTTTTGAATATTGGTGGCGGATGGCGTGCATACCATCTCGAAGGGTTACGTCTTGGATGTATATCATTATTAATGAAAATGTAAATAAAAATGAAAGTTAAAGCTGGCAGCCCAGTGCATTTTTATTTTTAACCTTTTTATTCAATATCATTTTTGCACTTATGGCAGCTAATTCTTCGGATTCTTTTAATAGCCAATTCCTATCTTTTTCATTTCCGTATTCTACCTTGTTCAATATTTTTAAAGAAACTTTTGTCTCTTTCAATTCTTTTAAAACTGTGGACATTTTATGGACAAAATCTTTAGGTGTCGTGGTGCCTTGGGCTTCTCCATAATTTAAGGCAGACGAACCTGAAGAACGCATTATTTGATCGCCATAATAGAAACCAGTCCGATCTTTGGGCAACGTTTTACAGAAGAAAATGGTGTTCCCTGCAAATTCAACCAGACGGTCTTCAAAATTGTAAGTTTTCTTTTTCATATCAATGGTTTTTTAAGGTGTTAAAAATCGATTGACACTATATACTGCGATTTGTCATTTCTATTTTAATTTACATTTTTATTTTAATTAATCCTCACCAACCTCTCACCTGTTGCCAAAGCAGCACTTGTCATAATATCAAGATTGCCAGCATATTCTGGAAGATAATGTCCAGCCCCAAGCACTTTCAATAACACCATAGTTTTCAGCCCATGCCTAAATCCAAGACCCTCGATAAAAACTGGATTTTCTTCCGAAATATCTTCAAACTGAACTTCCTGGTGCAAATCGTATCCAGGGACATATTTTTGGACTTCAGCTACCATCATGTGAATACTCTGACGAATGGCTTCCCTGTCTCCTTGTTCACTCAAAGTGAGTACCGTGTCCCGCATTACCATAGGTGGTTCAGCTGGATTTAAGATAATGATGGCTTTGCCACGTTCAGCTCCCCCAACTTTTTCAATGGCAGAGGCAGTGGTTTCTGTAAATTCATCAATATTGGCACGTGTGCCAGGGCCAGCAGATTTGCTGGCGATGGATGCGACTATTTCACCATAATGAACCTTTGCTACTTGGTTCACAGCAGCCACAATTGGAATAGTCGCCTGCCCACCACAGGTAACCATGTTTACGTTTTTTACGTCAATATTTGAATCGAAATTGACAGGAGGGACAAGGTACGGGCCGACTGCCGCAGGTGTCAAATCAATCATCATTTTGTCAGGATATTTTTTTACAAAATCCCAATTGTACAAATGTGCTTTGGCAGAAGTAGCATCGAATACGATTTTGATGTCCTCCCATTCAGGCATTTCTATTAGCTCTTTAATTCCTTTGTGGGTGACTTTTACTCCCATCCTTTTTGCTCTTGCCAGTCCATCGGATTCAGGATCGATGCCAACAAAAATGGACATCTCGAGGCTGTCGGATGTTCGGAGGATTTTAATCATCAAGTCAGTGCCGATGTTACCTGAGCCAATTATGGCGACTTTGGTTTTACTCATTTTATTAAAATTCTAAATTTTGGACGGGTCACCTTGTAAATTTCACCGACACCTCCCCCAACCCTTCGATCACTGCCCGAAAATGGTCGCCCGCTTCCACGTTCACCATTGGCCCTAATGCCCCGGTCAATATCAAGTCGCCCGCACGCATGGGTTTTCCTAATCTGGCCATCGTTTTTGCGAGCCAGAGCATGGCATTGATCGGTGAGCCGAGACAAGCTGACCCAACGCCTTCCGATGCAACCTTCCCATTCTTTTCCATGAACATTTTGCAATTGATAAGATCAAGGTTTTCCAGACGGACAGGTTTGTGGCCAACTACAAAATGGCTGGCTGAAGCATTGTCAGCAATCGTGTCAGTGATGCGGATGTTCCAACCTTCAATACGGCTACCGACAATTTCAATTGAGGCCAGCGCATATTCAATGGCAGAAATTACATCTACAGAAGTGATGGATTCTGAGTCCAGGTCTTTACCAAGGACGAAAGCAATTTCTGCCTCAGCCCTGGGCTGCATGATTTCCCGAACAGAAATTTCTCCACCGTTCAAAACTTCTTTATCGTGAAAAAGCATTCCGAAATCAGGTTGGGCAATTCCAAATTGTTGCTGCACAACAGGGGAAGTCAACCCGATTTTACTTCCGACAACCCTTGAGCCTTCTGTCACTTGAAAGGCTGTATTGATTTCTTGAATTGCGTAAGCCAAATCTATGTCTGTTTCCCCGATAATATTACGGACAGGATAGCAAGTGACGCCATTACTCGCAGCTTCCCTGAGGCGCATTGCAGCAGCTTCAATATTTTGTTTAGGCATTTTTAATTTTAAAAACGATGAATAGAAAACCCCTTTGGCCAGGTCCAAAATCCCCACTACCCTACCCCAACTTATATTCAATAGTTTGATGCAAGGGTGATAGCCGTAAAAATAGGATGATCGAACGAAAGATGTATGCTTAAATTCATCGGAAATTAAGGTTCTATCAATAAGGCTGATTTGAATATTTCATTGCACTAATCGTACTAATCCATGCCAACTACCTTGTGCATGCCTCACTACCAATTTCTTAAAGAAATACTCTTCTCCAAATGATGCTTTTTCGCTGATTGGATCCATGTCCGATTTTCGTACATAGCCTGTCCAAAACCGAACACAAATATTCAAATTCCAACATTTTAATATTATGTAAAAAACTGATAAACAACATTTTGTGTCGATGGCACGTCGGTTGCACCCCTTTGAAAAATAGTTTATGATGCTCCACAATTACTTGAAAACAGCCTTTCGAACCATAACCCGTCAAAAAGGCTACTCTCTCATTAATATCATGGGCCTTTCCGTCGGCTTGACGGTCAGCTTGCTCATCCTTCTTTGGGTACAGGACGAAATGAAAATGGATCAATTCCATGAAGATGGGGAAAGGGTTCTTCGGATTTTAAGCAATTTGGACAATGGGGATGCTGGCATTATTACCTGGCAAAATGCTCCATATCCTCTGGTCGAATATTTACCAGAAAACTATCCTGAAATAGAAGAAATAGGTGCTTATGACCCCACCAACAAAAAACAGTTTAAGGTGGGCGACAGGGAATATTTAGAAGATGGAATATTTGCAACGCCTGGTTTTTTCAATGTGCTTTCCTTTCCTTTTTTGCAAGGCGAAAAGGGTAATGTTTTTAAAGAACCCAATGCTGTGGTCGTTTCAGCCGAATTGGCAGCCAAACTCTTTGGAAATGACTGGCAGGATAGATCTGTTGGCAAAGCAATCAGCATTAATGGCTGGGATTATAAAGTCACCGGTATTTTTGCCAATGTTTCAAAACATTCTTCACTTGAATTTGATTTTGTATTAAACCTTGATGAACAACACCACCCTGACTCGAATACCTATCCTTGGGGCAATTTCGATTCCCGCATTTTATTCAAGCTAAAAAAAGGCACATCAGCAGATGAACTGGCTTTGAAAATAACTGGCGCAGTCCAAAAAAACAATGAATTTGCAGAAGGAACAAAGCTTGTCATACAACCATTCCAACGCATGTATTTACATGGTCAATTCGAAAATGGAAAAGAAGCAGGCGGGCGAATCGAGTATGTCCGGTTGTTTGGATTAGCAGCACTCTTTCTCTTACTAATCGCCTGTATTAACTTTATGAACCTGGCAACCGCAAGGGCATCTAGACGGGCCAAAGAAGTAGGCGTTCGTAAAACAGTTGGCGCGGGTCGAGGCGCACTCGTTGCCCAATTTATGACCGAAGCTAGCGTCATTACTTTTATCAGTATTATCGCCGCAGTCCTGCTGGGCGAATTGTTATTGCCTTATTTTAAAGAGGTTTCAGGGAAAGAATTGACTTTTGAATACGCAGGAATGGGTTTTTGGATGTTGATTGGCGGCGTTGGAATAACAACTGCTTTATTGGCAGGTAGTTATCCTGCATTCTTCCTTTCCTCATTTCGCATAACCAATGTATTAAAAGGAAAATTGTCCATCAATTTTGGTGGCAGTACTTTCCGCAAGGGGCTGGTTGTTTTCCAATTTGTCCTCTCCGCGTTACTAGTAGTCTGCGCTTTGGTGGTGCAAAATCAGGTGCAATTTATCAAGGGCAAACACCTCGGCCTCGACAAAGAAAATGTTTTCTATTTCCGCACCCCTCCAGGAGCCGCTGATAACCTCGAAACTTTCAAAAGTGAGCTTTTGCGCACGCCCGGAATCCAAGACCTAACCTTTTCAAGCAGCAATCCTTTGTCTGTAGGCGCTCAGACTGGCGATCCCAAATGGGAGGGCATGGCCCCTGACGGTGGCCTCCTCTTCAGCGTACTGGTCAGTGATCATAACTTTCTGAAAACCATGAACATATCGCTGGCCAAAGGGCGGGATTTTTCGCCACTCCTTTCCACTGATACAATGAGTTATTTGATAAATGAAACGGCTGTCAAAGCCATGAAACTGGAGGAGCCCATCGGGAAACGCCTCGACTTTTGGGGGACAGGTGGACCTATAGTTGGAGTAGTCCAAGACTTTCACATCGGCTCCTTACACGAAACCATTGGGCCACTAATCATCGCCAACATGCCCGATGAAACTGACCTGACCATGCTCCGAATTGACCCTAATCGGACAGAAGAGATTATTGCTGCTTCACAAAGCATTTTTGAAAAAAACTCAAAAGGCCATCCATTCCGTTATGACTTTCTCGATGACCGATTTTTTCAAATGTACCGCAGTGAGCAACGCACTGGTAAATTATCAAGTTGGTTCGCTTTGGTAGCCATGTTTATTTCATGCCTCGGTCTTTTGGGCTTATCTGCATTTATTGCGGAGCAAAAAACAAAAGAAATCGGCATACGGAAAGTGCTGGGGGCTTCTATTGCCAATATCGTTTCCATGCTTTCTTTCAACTTTATCAAATTGGTCGGAATCTCCCTGCTCATTGCATTGCCACTTGGTTGGTACCTAATGAACGGGTGGCTGGAAAATTTTGCCTATCGAATGGAATTGGGCTGGTGGATATTTGCCCTTGCTGGAGGAATGGCAATTATTGTTGCTGTATTGACCGTAGGAGTTCAGAGCGGAAAAGCAGCATTAGCGAATCCGGTAGAGTCGTTGCGGAGTGAGTAAGGAATAGTCTTGATATTAGAGCATGTTGGGGATTTAACTTCCGGCGATAAGATTCCTCTTTTTCACTCGAAACCGAAATCCCCAACATGCTCTTACCTATGCATATTTTTAGAAATAGAAGTAGTAAGCTATGAAAATAAATATCTCTCGAAGTACCATTTTTAGTATTTCATTTATTATTTGGACAGGATCCATAAAAGCGCAATCTATAACCGATTATGTTAAATCCCATGCCATTGAAGTAAATGAAGAATTTATACAAAAAAATGTCAGATTCTATTTGAACCGCAGGGCAAAAAATGGAAATTTAAATTGGTTTGACGGTTCTGTAATTTCAACCGACGGAACAGAATATAAAGGATTAAAACTAAAATTTAATACCATTGACAACTCAGTTAACATCAAATTGGACAGCCGTTTTTATAGAATAAATTCTCCTGGATTAACCGGATTCAAAATAATAAATAAAAATAAATTCCGCGAATTCAGAAAAGGGTTTACAGAAAGTCGGGTTCACGTAATCTCCGCAACATATAGTTGCAATTCGATTGAGCTACTAAAGCACCTTACCAGTTTTATTGGAATTGATGAATTTAATATTTTAGATTTTGAGATGGCCAATAAAGATGGGAAAAACAATGGCTTATATATTCGGTTACTTTCGCCAAGTGTAAATTCCACACAGAATTTGCAAGCATACTTACTTGCTAACCAAGACATTGAAGATGTTCAGATAGAATTAAAAGAACTTGGCATGGATGACAATATATTTTTTGAAATAATTGCTGATGGCGATAATGGGATGCTTTTGAAACGCTATTCAAAAAGAAGTACACAGTCGGATGCCGTCTCGCTGGTCAAAAACTCCAATGTTGTTACTTTCGACAAATTTGAATATTATTTATCGAATCCAAATAATGGGATTCGCCCTATTTACCTAAATAAAAAATCTATTAAAAAAGCAATTAAATACACCGGCATCAATAAGACAAGACGGGTCCCAATGTTTGTCAATGAAAAAAAATTAATAGTCCTCTTTAATAAAATACTATGAAAAATAATTGGATTATCGCAATTAGGAATTTCCAAAGAAATAAATTCTACGGCATCATCAATGTTGCTGGATTAACGATTGGCATGGCTGCCTGCTTTCTTATTGTAATGTATTTACAGCATGAATTGGGGTTTGATAAGTTTTTTAAAAAGTGCGATCACATTTACCAAGTGGCACTCTCGGTTTCTTTTGGTGGGGACGAGTTTGACACTTCCAATACGCCTCCTCCTGTTGGAGAAACCTTGGTGGCGGAGTTTCCTGAAATAGAAAGCTATACCCGACATTATATGTCGAGTGATGTGGTGATGCGATATGAAGATCAAAAATATACTGAATCAAATGTGTGGATGGTGGATTCCAATTTTTTGGAATTCTTTTCTTTCCCTTTATTGGAGGGTGATAAAACAACTTGCCTGTATGGAACAAATTCTATTGTTTTAACTGAAACCATTGCAAAAAAATATTTTGGTGATGCCAGCGCTATGGGCAAGGAGGTTTTTTTGAAAAACGAAGTTTTCACGGTTACAGGTATTTTAAAGGATTTGCCTCGTCAGTCTTCTTTACAGTTTGATGTACTTGCTCCAATGGCTGCTTCAGGTGTTGTGGATCGTTTCAGTTGGAGTTGGGTTTGGTTGCAGGTAGATACTTATGTGCGTTTGCAGGAGCAAATAAATGAGGCAGAGTTATCAGCCCTGGAAGCCAAATTTCCAGCGATGGTCCGTCAACATGCGGCAGGAGCCTTTGAGCGGATCGGTCAGAACCTGGAAGAATTTTACGATCAGGGAAACCGGTGGGAATTGTCTTTGAACCCACTATCCAAAGTACATTTGCGCTCACCCGAACTATCCTCCCGTTTGGCGACAAAAGGCGACATAGGAGACCTTTACATATTTGGGACGATTGGCTTCTTTATTTTGCTGCTGGCCTGTATCAATTTTATGAATCTCTCCACTGCACGGTCAATGGGAAGGAGCATGGAAGTTGGGGTGCGCAAAGTTTTAGGCTCTGGACGATCTACACTGATACATCAATTTCTATCGGAGGCAATGCTGTATAGTTTTGCAGCAGCATTGGTAGCCATAGCCTTGGTTCAATTAATGCTTCCAGCATTCAATCAGATGATAAACCAGGAATTGGGTTTAATTGATTTGATGAAAGGCTGGACCTTGGCAGTAGTGCTCCCAATTCCAATAATAGCGGGACTTTTGGCAGGTAGTTATCCTGCTCTATATCTTTCCAATTTCAAACCATTGGCCATATTGAAGAGCAGAATGACTACTTCGAACGGCCGCAACACGTGGGTGCGCAGTGGGTTGGTTATTTTCCAGTTTGCCACTTCTATAGTGCTGGTCATTTGCACTTTAGTGGTACTTCAACAAATTCAATTTTCGATGAATGGCGACCTTGGAATGGACAAAGAAAATGTACTCATCATTCGAAATGCACAACATTTGGGAGAGAAAGCGAAATCATTCAAGGATGAATTGTCAAACCTGCCAGAAGTCGTAGAATCAAGCATCTCGACGGGTTTGCCAGCTGGAGGTGCTTTTGGTGATTTTTATGTTCCAAATACCGACAGTGAAAACCCAAATTTGATCGAAGATTTGACCCTGTATTCCTATTTGGTGGACGAGGGATTTATCGCAACAATGGGAATTGAAATATTGGAGGGCCGCAATTTTGATGAGAAAAGGGGGCTTGATTCCCTTGCGGTGATCATTAACGAATCAACAGCAAAAATGGTGGGGTGGGAAAACCCAATAGGCAAATACTTGACCTATCCAGGTGGGCAAAACACTCGCTTTGAAGTAGTCGGTGTGATGAAAGACTTTCACAATTTGTCTTTTCGGGAGAGCATCGAACCATTTGCATTATTCCATGAATCCTCTAAGACATACAGCTTGGGCTATACCTTTTTAGCTATAAAAATAAGGGCTGAGGCCACAAAAGAGCTCCTCGGTAAATCAAAAGCCCTGTGGGCTGCTTTTGCACCGGATGCGCCATTTAGTTTTACCTTTCTCGACGATGACATCAATGCTCAATATCAGTCAGAGGAGCGACTTGGATCAGTCTTAAGCTCCTTTACTTTTCTTTCCATTTTTGTGGCATGTCTTGGCCTGCTTGGCTTGATCGCTTACACGACCGAGCAACGAACCAAGGAGATTGGCATCCGAAAAGTATTGGGTGCAACAGTGGCCAGTATAACAGGCATGTTGGCCAAGGATTTTTTGAAACTGGTAGTAGCGGCTGTATTTATTGCTATCCCTGTTGCCTGGTTTTTCATGACTAGTTGGTTGTTGGATTTTGAATATCGTATAGAAATAGCGTGGTGGGTGTTTGCATCAGCAGGCGCAATTGCCATTTTGATTGCTTTTTTGACAGTAAGCTTCCAGAGTGTAAAAGCAGCGATGGCAAATCCTGTAGATTCTTTAAAGAATGAATAAGGTCTTTGGTGAGCTTCGCAATAATATTCCTGCTTTTCCAATGCAACTGGAGACAGCGATTAACGTCATTCATAATAAATACGTCAATTTAGGGGATAAATTAAGATTATCCCCTAAATCCCCCCACCAGCGCTTACCCCTTTGGGGATCAATTATCGAACTCCTATTGACGCATTGACTATTTCGATGCCTGTGGTTTTATTGGGTGTTATTATTTTATTGACCGTTTTGTTGAAAGTATGGGGCACAAAAAGAAAAGACCCTGTGGAGGAGTTGTGACAAAAGTGATGACTTTTAATTTAAGTTACACCTAAATATTTTCTTGCGTTCCACAAAAACAATGACTTCAAAAAATATATTTTTCGAAAACCACTGCCGTTCTGCGCATCATTTATCTTTCACCTATGGTTTTGGCGACCATCGTTTTGAAACCGCTTATTGGTATGAGGGCATCGATTTCTACAAGTTAGAAGATGAATATGGCACAGCATTTATGGAAAACATTTATTTCCATATTATGGCTTTCGAAATTAATAAAATGTTGAGCTTGGCGCCGGATGAAATAGATTTTGGAAAATACAATTCTCACATCACTCCTTCCTTTGAAAAACTATGGAATACTGTTGCAAATAAAGTTTGGGCACAATGGCGCTATGAAAATGATTTGCCGGATTACAATATTCCCCCTTTTCCAGAACTCCATTATCAATCGCGGGAAGAACCACCCATGTATTTAAAAAAAGGGAAAATAGAAAACTTGCTTTTTAGTGGTGGCGGAAAGGACAGTCTTGTCTCCATGCAATTATTGGAGAGCCAACATATTCCATATGCTACATTCACCTATTCACATTCCAATTACGGGTCAGCTGCAAAACAACACCATTTGATCGAAAATCTAACAAACAAATGCAGCCCAACAAGAATGCACCGCCAATGGATATTTGATAGCTTTGTTGACTCACCCATTTTACTATTAAATCCTGAATTAAATATAAATTCAATTACCGCAGCAGAGACGCCTGCTTCTATATTTTCCGCATTGCCCTTTGTCCTGACCTATGGTTATACCAACATATTATTAGGGCATGAACGCAGCGCCAATAAAGGGAATCTAATTTGGGGTAAGACGGGAGAAGAAGTAAATCACCAGTGGGGAAAATCTTTTGAGGCAGAAATTTTAATCAACAATTATATTCAGGAAAAACTGATCACTAATTTTTCTTATTTCAGTTTATTACAGCCGATATACGATGTGGTTATTTTTAATTTACTAAATAATAATTTACCCATTATTCCTTTTTGCCATTCCTGCAACATTGAAAAACCCTGGTGCAAAAAATGTGCAAAATGTGCGTATGTCTGGCTTAATTACATGGCCTACCTGCCAACTGAATTAGTCAACGACATATTTGACCATACCAATTTATTTGACCTTCCTGAAAACGAAATTTGGTTTCGCCAAATGCTTGGCATGACCGCACATACTCCATTTGAATGTATCGGGCAAGTCGATGAAGTAAAATTGGGATTTGAGCTGTGCAGAAGAAAAGGATTGACAGGAAAAATGATGAATTATTATGTCCAGCATTTTAATTTATCAAAAGAGGAAATAGATTCCATTATTGAAAAATATACCAAGGTATACAAAACCAACATTTCCTACCCTGATGGAATTCGAGATAAATTACTGAATTCGTTGGAGGAAGGCAGTCAAATCGCAAAAGAATATTTGAACAGGAGGTTCAAAGTTTGATTCAGATTGAATATCCCAACCCACCCCCTCTTAATAAAATACAAATTACTTTGCTTACAAAGCCAATTGAATCGCTACATTTGGACAGTCATAAAAACAAACAGATGAAATTACTCAAGTCCTTATTTACCGTTTCTGCAATCGCCTTCTTTTTAAATCTTTCCTATTCTCAAAATGATTATTTTTTTCCTGAGGGGATCAAATTCGACACAAACATCCCCTCGCCAGAACAGTTTCTTGGCTACCCCATTGGAGAATGGCATACGCGTCATGAACGCCTGGTTGCCTATTTTGAAGAATTGGCCAAAAGTTCGGACAAAGCGGCTTTCCAAACCACAGGCAATACAAATGAACACCGAAAGCAGATCGTTTTGACAGTTTCAAGTCCTGAAAACCTGGAACGTTTGGAATCCATCCGTCAGGCACATTTGCAACTCAGTGACCCATTGGCTGATGTTGCCAATGTTGACGATCAACCAGTGGTGGTTCTACTCGGTTACAATGTACACGGAAATGAACCCTCAAGTGCAGAAGCGGCGATGCTGACTGCTTATTACTTGATAGCTGCCCAGAACCAAGAATCGGAGGAATTTTTAAAAAACGCAATCATTTTGATCGATCCGGTTTACAATCCTGATGGCAGGGACCGGCATTCACATTGGGCGAACATGCACAAAGGCAAGCCGCCCGTGGCCGATCCCTTAGACCGGGAACACAATGAAGTTTGGCCAGGTGGCCGGACGAACCATTATTGGTTTGACCTTAACCGGGATTGGTTGCCATTGTCACAGGTTGAAAGTCGTAACCGGATGCAATTTTACCATCAATGGCTGCCCAACGTTGCCACGGACTACCATGAAATGGGCTCGAATGCCACCTATTTTTTTGAACCAACCAAACCTTTTGGCTCGGAAAACCCGCTGGTACCAAGACGGAATTACGACGAATTGAACAATATTTTTGCTGATTATTTTGAAACGGCCCTTAATGAAATTGGCTCTTTATATTTCACCAAAGAATCGTTCGACAATTCTTACCCTGGTTATGGCTCCACCTACCCTGACATGCAAGGTGGGCTTGGACTATTGTTTGAGCAGGCGAGTTCGAGGGGGCATTTGCAACACACTACCACCAATGACATAAGCTTTGAATTTACCATCCGCAATCAAGTGCGTACAGGAATAACTACTGTGCGTGCAGCCGTTGAAAATCGTGAAAAATTATTGAATTATCAAAAATGGTTTTTCCAGTCGGCCATGGATGAAGTAGCTCAGCAAAATACCAAATCCTACCTCTTTGGCTGTCCTGGGGACAGGACTCGAAGTCATGCTTTTCAATATCTTTTAACGCAGCATAAAATCAAGTTTTTTCCTTTGTCCAAGCCTTTGGATCACAATGGGAAGACTTACAACGATGATTATTTTATAGTGCCTTCGGCACAACCACAATACCGTTTGGTGCAGTCCATTTTTAAACCAGTCAAGTCCTTCCACGACAGCGTATTTTACGATGCATCTGCATGGACGGTCGCTTTGGCTTATAATATGGAATACGAAAAGTTGTCCTTCTTGCCAGCTACTACCGAAGTATTCCAACCGGTCACTGCCCCAATTCTAGAACGAGCTACATACGCTTATTTGATTGATTGGCAGGATTATGCGGCTCCGAAAGCACTTCAGTTTTTATTGGATAAAAAAGTCCACGTAAAGACCGCGTTCAAACCATTTTCTATTCAGACAGGGGAAGCAAAAATGGGATTCAGTTATGGTTCCCTACTCATCCCAGTTGCTGATCAAAAAAAGACACCAGATGAGTTATTTGAACTTATTACCGAAGCTGCCAAATTATCTGGAATTGACATACCGTCCGTCTCGACGGGCAGGAGCATAAAAGGGGTTGATTTAGGTAGCCGTCATTTTCGGACCATCAAGAAACCCAAAGTTGTCATGTTAGTGGGCGAAGGTGTTTCGGGCTACGAGGCCGGCGAGGTTTGGCACCTGTTCGACACTCGGATTGGGATGCCTATAACTAAGATTGATGTTGAGGATTTCGACAGGCTTAATCTTTACGATTATTCAACCCTCATCCTGGTGTCTGGCCGTTATGATTTCGATAAGAAAACGATGGCAAGAATCAAAGATTGGGTAGCAATGGGCAATACGCTAATTACTCAACGAACAGCCACCAAGTGGGCCATCGATAAAAAATTGGTGAAAGAAAAACTACGGAAAGACTCATCCAAAATGGACAGCTTACCTCCTCAGAGATTGGATTTTGCAAATGCAGCGGAGCATATTGGCTCCAAACGCATCGGTGGTTCTGTTTACGAAACCGACTTGGATATCACGCACCCGTTGGGGTTTGGGTATCAAAAAAGAAAATTGCCAGTTTACCGCAACCACGATATTTTTATTGAGCCAAGTTTAAATGCATTTAGCACCGTCGCCAAGTACAATGAAAATCCTCATTTAGATGGTTACATCCATCCTGACAATCTAAAATTAATGGAAGGCACAGCGTCCCTTTTGGTCAGCCCCATTGGTAAAGGACGAGCGATTTTATTTGTGGACAACCCCAATTTCAGGGGCTTTTGGTACGGGACGAATCGATTGTTTATTAATGCAGTGTTTTTTGGAGGGTTGGTTTCGATACCCGAATAAGTGACATTCAAATTCTCTTAAAATGCTTATTTTTAAAGGCTGTTGGGTTTTCCTTTGTTATTTTTTTAAATGATCTATTAAAATACGAAAGGCTTTCAAAGCCACAACCATAGCAAGTATCGCTGACGCTTTTACCCATAAGCAGAAGTTTCTTTGCCTGGCTTATTCTGTATTGGTTTAAAAATGTAATAAATGTATTGCCTGTTGTTTTTTTGAAATAACGGCAAAAGGCAGCTTTACTCAAGTTGCACAATGACGCCACATCATCCACTGCAATTTTAGATTTGTAATTCTCGTCAATGAAGGAGTAAATACGTCTCAAGCGTTCCTGTTCTTTTTTACTGTATTGATTTACATGAGGTTGTTCATGAAGTAGGATGACCTCCTGACTACTTGCCAGTATTTGAAAAATATATAGCACTTCAAGGAATTGTTCAAAAGGGGGCAATAGGTGAATATTTTTCAATCGTTTGCCCACTGACAATTTGGTATCTCCAATAAATGCTATCCCGTGTTGGGAATTTTCAAATAATTGAAATATTGATGAAAGTTCTGGAATTTCACTAAAGACTTTATTCTTGAAAGATGGCTGAATATGCAGAACCACTTTTTCATAATCGGTTTGAACACCGTAATCAAAATTGAGGTGCGGAATATTGGAACCAATAAGCACTAAATCACTTCCTTCGTACCTGGATATATGCTCTCCAACATGCCTGTTGCCGCTTGCCCCTTCGATGTAAACCAATTCATATTCCGGATGAAAATGCCAATAAAATAGATCATTGAGCCGTGGATTATGCAGCAAGCGAAACGAACTGTTCTCATCTGGGCTTATAGTTTCAAATTGAATCTCCATTATAATTTATTTTTGAACTGTTCCGAAAATAAACATTTTGTGAAATTTATTGCACACAAATATCAATATTCTTCAAATACTGAGCAATATCAAGGTAGGTCACATGCATTGATCGCAATTACCTTTGCCATATTGTTTCAATCGTTAAAATAGAAAAAGATGAATAATACAACCCAAACCATGGCCTCAACCAAGATGCCAAATAATGCCCATAAAGAAATACCGGGAAATCCATCTACAGCGATCAGTAGTAAAATAAAATTGAATGATCGATCCAACGGTAAACCTTTAAAAGTACTGAGTGAGGAAGACTGGGCTTTTTGGAAACACAACGGATATATCGTCATCAAAAATGCAGTGCCCAAGGAGCAGGCATTGGCAACCGCTGAATTTCTTTGGGAATTTGAAGAGAAGGATTCAAAGAACCCAGAAACCTGGTACACAGCTCCACGTGCAGAGATTAAAATGAAAGAATTGGCAGGTACTGGCATGGTTGAAGTTTACAATAACCAACACCTCTGGAACAATCGTCAAAGCAAACGGCTCTATGAAGCCTTCGTGGATGTTTGGGGAACTGAAGAACTTTGGGTGACTATTGACCGAGCAAACCTGAATTTTCCAATGCGGCCAGGCCATGAATACAAAGGCTTCATCCATTGGGATTATGACCCCGAAACCAAACCACAAAATGTCCAAGGGGTGCTGGCGCTTGCTGACCAGGTTGATGAGGGCATGGGAGGGTTTCAATGCATCCCTGAGTTATTTAGAACTTATGATACTTGGAAATTGACCCAGCCCAAAGACCGTGATCGGTTCAACCCAGACATTTCTGCTTTTGAAGATAAAATTGTAAAAGTAGGTTTGGAGGCTGGCGATTTGTTGATTTTTAATTGTCGCCAGCCACATGGAATCCGTCCAAATCACTCTAAAGATAAAGTCCGCATCGCACAATATATTTCTATGATGCCTGCCGAAGAAAACAATGACGCTTTACGGGATTGGAGGATTAATTCCTGGAAAGACAGAAATGCTCCAGAGGGATATGCTTTCCCAGGCGACCCTCGCAATTGGGAACAAACCAAATATGGGACTGCAGAATTGACCGGTCTAGGAAAAAAACTTTTGGGCCTAGAAAAATGGTAGGTCATTGGTAATTATAGCACCTTTATTAATCGGACAATAAATTAGTTGACAAGGTTTTGTCCAAAGGTGACACCTTTCTGAAAGGTGTCACCTTTTTGCTTGGTAATCCGAGACATTTTTTTATGTTTGATCGCGGATAAACTCGACTACTTAAATGAAAATCGAAAACCTATGTTATCTAATTTTAGTGCTTTTGACGTCTCTATCATTATCGTATATTTTGGGATAATACTTTGGATTGCCAAATGGGCATCCGGAGGAGGTAAGTCAGAATCCAAATCTTCTGTTGATTATTTTTTAGCTGGCAAGGATCAAGGTTGGTTGGTGATCGGAGCCTCGTTGTTTGCATCCAACATTGGCTCAGAAATCATCTTGGGTGTATCGGGAGCTGGAGCCAGGGCGAACATGCCAATGGCCAATTTTGAAATCATTGCCTCCCTTATTTTAATTTTATTGGGCTGGGTATTCGTTCCTTTTTATTTGAGGACTGGCGTTTATACCATGCCTGAATTTTTAGAAAAACGCTATTCTAAAGCTTGCAGGAAGTACCTTTCTGTTGTCTCGCTTTTGGCTTATGTCATTACTAAAATCTCCCTTATCATATTTGCAGGGGCGCTGGTGTTTGAAACGTTGGGCGTACCATTTTGGACGGGAGCTATAGTCACAGTGGTTGCTACCGGATTTTACACCGTACTTGGTGGTTTACGGGCAGTCATTTATACAGATATGGTGCAAGCAGTTATTTTGTTGCTGGGAACCATCGCCGTTACTTGGTTTGGCCTCTACCAATTAGGTGGCTGGGGTGAAATGATAAATACAATCGCTGCCGCCGCTGAACAACCTGAAAACCCTCCAGTAGAACAATTTTTCAATTTATGGCGTCCTCAATCCGACACTGAATACCCCTGGACGGGCATGCTGTTTGGTGCTCCTATTTTGGGAATTTGGTATTGGTGTACTGACCAATACATTGTCCAAAGAGTATTGTCTGCCAAAGACATCCGCAATGCCAGGCGTGGAGCATTATTTGCCGGATTCTTAAAATTGTTACCGGTATTTATCTTTTTTATTCCTGGCGTAATTGCTTATGCATTATTGCAAAAAGGCCTTATCAGTTTTTCTATGGACAATGCCGATCAGGCGTTGCCTACATTAATCACTAGTTTTCTTCCTACTGGAATAAAAGGATTGGCTATCGCCGGTTTGTTGGCCGCTTTAATGAGTTCCCTTTCCTCCGCATTTAATTCTAGTTCAACTTTGTTGACGATTGATTTTTACCAACAACACAAGCCCAATGCATCAGAAAAAGACCTAGTTCGGTTCGGACAAATCGCCACTATTATTTTGGTAATTATTAGCCTTGGTTGGATTCCCTTTATGAGAGCCTTAATGGGAGGCGGTATTTTCCACTACCTGCAAAGTGTCCAGGCGTACATTTCTCCACCAATAGCTGCTGTTTTCCTCTTTGGGTTATACTTTAAATGGATTAATGCCCGCGGGGCAATTGTTACTTTATGGGCAGGGTTTGCAATTGGGGTTTTTCGGTTGGTCGCAGAATTTTTAAGTAACGAAGGTAGTTTAGCGGTGCAGGAAAATTCATTGTTGGGACAATTCTTGGGTATTAACTTCCTACATTTTGCCTTGTTTCTTTTCATTTTCTGCGCCGCTGTTCTGATGATAGTCAGTAAATTGAGCCAGCCCCAATCAGCAGAACGCTTGCAGTTGGTGACTTTTCAAAAGTCCGCCATTAAGGGTAAATTTCATTTTTCGACAGATGTAATATTATCCATTGTATTAATAATATTTGTATTGCTGTTGTGGTGGCTTTTTAGCCCATTGGGTATCGCCCATTGATGAGGTAAGTAGTCGAACCTAAATATTTTCCGCTTTTATCGGCTTCTTTTGACTTTGAATTGCGTTAAAAAAATATCACGTAATCAACTATGCTCCATTTTTTTGCCTTATTCAAAATAAAAATAACCTCGCTAAAAACAGGA
Organism: Saprospiraceae bacterium; assembly: GCA_029263015.1. GTDB lineage: Bacteria > Bacteroidota > Bacteroidia > Chitinophagales > Saprospiraceae > UBA6168. Next base: position 18,156 of record JAJCYI010000001.1, read on the forward strand.
AACTATTTAACCTTGACTACTTAACTATTAACAACATTCAGATAATTTGCCCATGGACCAACTTCCGTTTTATATTGTTTTGCCATAACCCTCGAAATTTGCACGATGTGTCCGAGGTCGTGAACTGTCCATGCCGACAGTAGTTCACGCAACTTTACCTCTCCCAAAGCTGGATGCATGCCCTTTTTTTCAAGGGCATTTTCATCCAGAAAAGCACTTTTTAAAATACGCAAATTATTAGTTCGTAGTCGGGTGAATTCTGACAAGAGCGAATTAAGTGATTTCCCTTTGCTTGCCTCATATTGAGCAAACCGATCAAAGGGTTCGAAAGGTTTGGATGTCCCATGTTCAATGATGATTTTCATGCGGGGTATCCAGTCCGTCTGCTCGCCGTGGATCAGGTGTCCGAGTACATCAAAAGGGCTCCAAGTGTCTTTGCCTTCATTCTGCAAAGTCCAATCGTCAGAAAGGTTGGTGAGCAACAGACTCAAGACCTTGGGTGTGCGCTCAAGTATTTCCAGTGATTTATTTAAGTCAAATTTCATATGGTAAAATTTAGATTGAGATTAGGAATGGTGATAAAAGAAACAGTCAAGAATGCACATTTTTTGACCATTACTAAATCACCCTTCACTTGTGTTTTTTTGAAAGAGCCCTCCAGTACTTTTGCTGGAAGGGACAAACAAATCTTCTTAGTATGAAAAAATTAAATGAAGTATTTTTCTCTGCAAAATAACGAACCAATAGGACTATTTGTAACGCCCGGTTTCGCCACGGTTAATGAGCAGGGGATAGAAACTGTTTATATGTAAAAGACGGAATTCTACTTGTACATTTTCCAAAGTCCTCGGATAGCTGAAAAGCCCGTTGGGTGCATACGGTTTTAAGTAGTATGCAACCAATTGATAAAATTGCTATAGCATCTAGCATTATGCAAATAGCTTTATTCATAAGTATTCTTTAATTTTAAGCGTCAAATATGCAAATATGCATTTTATTATGTCCAAATATTTATAATCCCTATTTAATCAAACGACTGGATTTGTCGAATGAGAACAATTAAATCACTTCACCATATCTGAAACGTTTGCACACATAAAAAATGACGAAAATGAAAAAAGAAGATATTAAACAGGAAGTATTCGATTTATATGATGACTATGCTCATAATAAAATTGATAGGCGTCAATTTCTGGAAAAGTTATCAATCTATGCGATTGGTGGACTCACCGTTTCATCACTGCTCAGTTTTATTATGCCGAATTACAAGGATAAAATTCAAATTCAAGCAAAAGACCCCAGGTTGAAATCGGAGTTTATAACTTATGGATCTCCAAAAGGGGGAGGTGAAATTCGTGGTTTACTTTCAAGGCCATCTAATGCCGGCATGAAATTGCCAGGAATTATTGTGGTTCATGAAAACCGTGGATTAAACCCTCACATTGAGGATGTTGGAAGAAGAGCAGCCCTTGCGGGATTTATTTCTTTAGCACCAGATGCACTTTGGCCACTTGGTGGTTATCCCGGAAATGATGATGATGGTCGGGTTTTACAACGAAAGAGGGATCGCGATGAAATGCTACAAGATTTTATTGCAGCATTTCAATATCTAAAAGAGCATCCAGAATGTGATGGAAATGTGGGGGTTGTTGGGTTCTGCTTTGGGGGTTGGATTTCTAATTTGATGGCAGTTCATGTGACTGGTTTGAAAGCTGCCGTTCCCTTTTATGGCAGACAAGCTCCTGTGGAATTGGTCTCAAATATCAATGCCCCGTTACTTCTTCATTTTGGAGAGTTGGATACTAGGGTCAATGAGGGCTGGCCTGCTTATGAGGCCGCATTGAAAAAACATAATAAAGAATATTCAGCATTTATTTATCCAGACGCAAATCATGGATTTCATAATGATACAACGCCAAGATACGATCAAGCTGATGCAGAGCTAGCCTGGCAAAGGACGATAGACTTTTTCAAAGAAAAATTGAAATAAGGACTTACTCGAAATCTACTACTGGTTTTCAGGGGTTTAGTGCAAAGTCTAGCTAATTGATTTTCAATTGTCAGAAAATTTAAACCCCAATTCTCTTGAATTATGAAATGGCAATATATTCGGACTGCTATATCAACTTCTGACTATTATGCCCCATACAAATCCTTCCAGGCCAACTCGGGTTGATCCGTTTCAATCCAGTCTACTTTTAAGTCAACCAGCCTTTTTACTTCCTTGCTGAAATATTCTTTCCGTTCAGTTGGCATCTCCCCCGGCGTCAGCGGGTACAAGGTGAACGTGCCGACCTGCATGTTGCGTCGGTGGTATTTTTTGACTGTGTCTTCATCAATAATGGTGTGCTCTGAACATACCGCATTGGAATGGACAAATTTCCCAATAATATTGGCCTCCATGAGCCAATTAAGGCGTTTCATGGAGAGGGGCATATTGTCGTCATAGGCGAATCCAGAGGGTACTTCCCGATGTTCTTTTTCCAGGTCGTACAACATAAAAAAGTTGAAAGAGGTACATACGACCTGTTCCATAATCTCCATACGTTTGACAATCTTGGCCACCTCGCCGCCCACTTGCCGCTTTGACCAACTGGGGCTGTATGCCTTTAATTCTATATCCACAAAAAAATCTTTCCCCTTAATTTCTTCCAGTGCATCCTCCAGCAATGGGATAGGGGCGAGCTTGGAATATTGCCTCATACCGCCGTCCACTTCGATTTCTGACAATATTTGGATGGTTTTCAGGTCGTCCCAGGTCAGGTCGTAAATATTCCGGTCCACGCCAGTGACCCGTTTCAGGTTTTCATCGTGGAACAACACCACTTTTTTGTCTTTTGTCAAAAAAACATCGAACTCGGTGCCATTACAATAGGGACTATCAATGGCTGCTTTAATGGCAGGCAGGGTGTTTTCCTGATATTCGGTCACCAGGCCACGGTGGGCAAGAATAAGTGGGAGTTTTTTCATTTTTATTTATATTTTCATTTATTGGAATTGCAAACCTATTTCATCAATAACGACAACTCCATATGGACATCGGTCAAATATAAGCTGTATTTTTTTTAATTCACTAATTTGGAATGCCTGATTTGGTTTTTCTAAATTTTCCAATGGCACAAAAAAATCTTCCAAATGTACTTCCCATTCATCTCCGAACATGTCTTGGTCTAGTGATTTTAATTTGGTGAACCGCACTTTCAGCTGGGGGGCAATATTTTTTATTTCACAAATGGTTGTTTCGATAAATTGACCATTTATGTCTGTAAATTTTACTGTAAAATCAAGTTTTGGTTCTTCCCGTTTTTTGGTTTTTTTAATTTTATCTTTTTTCTTCCCTTTTTCCAATTCTTTAAAATCACCTGCTGCAATGGAAATCAAAAAATGGGTAGCCGAATCAGTTTTCATAAACATAGAATCTGGCAATACGATATTGTATGTTGCTATCGAATCACTATTTATTTCCACTCCATAATCCCAGCCTAAAAACACGACGTTATTTTGTTGACTTTTTTTGTCCCGAGTGGACAAGTTTTCCTCCCGCCATAATTTTAAATTGGTAGAATTTATTTGAATCTTGTTTAAGCCCGTGGCAGGATCAATATCTTCTTCAAAATTTACTAATATCTTGGAATTGCTATTTTTAAAATGGGTGAGGTAATAATTTTCCGGTAACCAATCTTTTGCTGCTCCAGCATTCTTAAATAAAGGTAGATACGTTTTTTTTTCTTTTAAAACCGCCTCAGCAAATGCGCTAATAAATATTTTTGCAGCCTCCCGTTGATCCTCCCCTGTAACAAGTGGCTTGGTGTTCAGCAACCATTTAAAAGGTGCGCCCATGTCGGCCCTTCCCCAGGTGGAATTAAATTGCCCGTGGTTGGCACGGTGGATATAGACACCTGCTTTTAGCCATTTGTTTTTATCCGTAAATTTTAATCGGTGATAAGGCCGCATTCCCCAAAAACTGGTTTCATCCGAATCATTTGAACCTTGCAGGGAGAGGTAATTAATGTTTTTCAATTTTATTTGCCGATGGTAACGGTAGTCGGTCGGGGCAATGGGGACAATACCTTTAATATTGAAATTAAAATCAAATTTTTCACGTGCGTCATCGGGAAAATATGCCAACTTATTATAGGCAGCGGCAATGGTAACGGCCTCGCCACCACGGGAATGTCCGACGAGCATAATCTGATCCATGTCTATTTTATTGGCAAGTTCATGGCCAGGTGTATTGTTCCAGGCATTCCATTGTTCGAGGTGTTTTAATAATAGCCAGGCACGTGCCGGCATTTCTTTCCCCCGGAAGTCGCCGGACCAATGTGCATTCACAAAATTTTCGTCAATGGAAGCAACGACAAATCCACGACTGGCCAATAATTCACCTAAATAGGCATAGCCACCATCAGAATAATCAATCATGCTGTGGTTGCCATGTACAATCAATATTAAGGGAAATGCGCCCTTTCCTTCGGGCATATAAACCCGCCCATTTAGTGGGAAGTTTTTTACACCAAAGCCCCAATATTTTTCGCGCCATTTTTTCTTTTTGTCTTTCCATTCGGGTAATAATCGGCTGGCATCAACGGCGGAGGTTTTGAATTTTATTCCTGTGCTAAATTCTTTTCTTTTTTTATCCGTGCCGCTGCCATAGGTAAATGTTTGAAATTTATACCCACCATGTAATGAGGGGTTTTCAATGCCAAGGGAAGACAAGGTGGTCACTTTAGTATTTAAAAATTGAGATGGAAGATTTTTTGCAAAAGGGTCGTTGCCGTCTTGGTAGAGCCAATATACAAAACCAAACATCAGCAAAATTGGTAATGCAATTCCTGTCCTTGCAATTGTTTTATATAAGCTATTGGAGGTGTTGGCAGATTTTAAAAAATAATAACTTTTCATAATAATAAAAATAAAGGCAATAGCGAATATGATAGCCAGCATGTAAATTTGAATCGGCCACCGAAATCCGACTTCAGGCGCTATTAACAAAGCCAATAAAGTACCAAGAATTAAATAGATAAATAATATTGGTATTTTCCGTAAAACATAAAGGGTCAAATGTGCCAACCAAATAAATATAATAAATAAAACAAATCCGCTCATCATGCCAAATGCCATCATTACGAGCTTTGGCAACCCCGTTTCAATATGATAGCTGCCTATTCCAAATACGAGTAATATCAAAAATAAAAAACCGGAAATAGCACTGCGCAGGAAGTCGATTTCAGGAGGAGTTCCATTCCTGAAAACGGGAGGCAGAAAATGGTGTAGGAACTTTGCCATAGTAATATTTATTTATTGGACAAGTAGTGCATTTGGCGTAACCGGAAGTTGCACTTCCGACTGCCCCGAACCCAGAAGTGCAACTTCTGGTTACGTTCCCAGCCCTGTGAAAAATTTAAAGCATTGGAGCAAATACATTCATTTTGTATAAAGCTCCATCTTTACCAACCTCGCCCGGTGATGCCTTTGCAATATGATTGGATATAGATTTCCAAAAATATTAATAAACAGAAGCCACAACCCTAAATAATATTTACCATAAATTAAGACATACGTTGCAATAATGTTGATAATGACAAAAGGGATCAGATGTCCAAATTCCGACTTCTTTGTATTTATAATAAAATCGTTGATCCCTTCTTTTCTTCCACTGAAATATTCTTTTTTCTTTTTGGGTTTTCCCCATATAAATTTAATTAAATATTTTTTGAAAACATCGACGCGGAGTGTTTTGTACCATTTGTTCAGTTTATCTGGGTTTCTAATTAAATAATAAGGTTCCGGTAATAATTTTTGCGTGGGCAATGCAAATCCGGCAAAAGCAAAAACACCAGTGATATACAAGCTGATAAGCCAAGCAAAAACAAAAGCGGTTCCTGGATTGTCCACTGGAGCTTGCTCAGTAATGCCCGACAATATCTTCCACGATTGGTAAATCAAAAAAATGGAAAAAAGTACAAAGAATATTTTTCGTATCATTTTTTTGAAATATGGTTTCCGTTATAATTTATGGCTCGTCTTTTCTTTTTGCCGATTTTCAAATCCACACGGTCTTTCCTTTTTATAAAATACCAATCAGCTTGTGCTTTTTCGGGAGTGAGGGTCAGCGTAAAATAGCCGTGACGGATAAGGTCCACATATCGCAGGTGAGGATTGTATTTGTTTTTCTTAAACCGTCTTTTACCGATGGCGGCAACCAAGCGGGGTAGCGTGCCTAAAAGTTCATCAAGGTTAAAGGACGTCACGCTTGGGGTCACAAATTCTGCCCCGATTACACCCTTTCCAGTTTTGGGATCGTAAAAACCTTTATCAAGCGGTCGGGCGGTCAACTCGAATGCCCAGGCCGTGTGTACGTCTCCGGTTACCACAATAATGTTTTGGATATTGTTTTGATAAAAAAAATCAAAAATGTGCTGTTGTTCCGCAGGGTAGCCATCCCAGCGATCCATACGGAGAGCAGGGCGGCGGTCAAAAACCTTGCTGTCGTGCATTGGTGAGAAAATGACCTGGTTTCCCATGATTTTCCAACGGGCTTTGGAATTGGCCATGCCGTTCAGCAACCAATCCGTCTGTTTTCCCCCAAGCATATGACGCTCCATTGAGCCCAGATTGGGATCATGTAACCCTTTGGCTTGTGGGCTTCTGCCTTCCAAGCGGCTGTCGAGCATCCACATTTCTGCCAGGTTGCCAAAACTGAAACTTCGGATGATGCTGTGTTCGGGGTTGTCCTTAATTGGCAACCATTCAAAATAGGCCTGCCGGGCAGCGGCCTCCCGCTTATCCCATTGTGGGCCTTTCTCGCCAGCGTTTACATTGTTCGAAATTTCGTGGTCATCCCAAATAGTGATAAAGGGATGGAGGCGATGGCATTCCCTTAGTTGCGCATCAAGGCGATACTGCGCATACCTTGTCCGGTAGTCCCGCAAACTCGTACAAGTAGAAGCGGGGATATGTACCCTGGACGCGACAGGTCGATTGCGTTTTGTCCCCCATTGCCCTGCACCTGATTCATAAATGTAATCACCAAGATGAACGATTACATCAATGTCAGTTCGTTGAGCTATGTGGCCATAAGCATTAAATTCACCACCCTGGAAATCGGCACAGCTGACTACGGCAAACCGCAATTTGTTTGGATTGCCGTCTGGAGCTGTCTTTGTGCGGCCAATTGGTGAATAAGTATTTTTATATTTGAAGCGATAAAAATAGGTTGTGCCGGGAGATAGGTTTTCAACAAATATTTTTACCGTAAAAGCAATCTTTTCCTTTATGTCTTCTGTTCCCAACTGTACCACATTTTGTAAAGTAGTGTCGGTCGCCACTTCCCAGCTAACAGGTTGGTTATCTGCATTTTGATCTAATATTTTTGTCCAAATAACTACGCCGTTCTGTTGCGGGTCGCCAGAAGCAACACCGAACGGAAAGACCGGCTCGGCCTTGTCCAGATATGGTTTTAAGTCGGGATCAAACACGTTTTGGCCAAAATTATTGGGACCGGTAAAAAATAGAAATAGTAGGATTGCAATTATTCTCATGTATATTTATTTTGTCACCGTCCCAACAGTAATTTGGCGGTGTACCATAATTAAAACGACAAATTGATTTTACAGATCAGATAAGGGGTTAGGAAATAAATAAGATACCTGCTAAAGCGCCGTAATTTTTAAATAGGAAGAATTTTAAAAACCGCACATAGCCAAGCTACGTAAGGATTTTTAAAGTTTTTCATATTTAAAAAGAACAAGTTTGAGTGGGTAGGTTATTTTTTTCCTAATCCCTAAAATGTATTTCCTAAATGTAAAAGCCTTATATCAGTTGAATATAGGCTGGCCGAAAATAGAATTAGGAACGGTCAAATAACAAGTTCACAATATTAGAACTCATTCCTTGCCTGCCTTCTAGCAGGCAAGTTTTGGTCGTAGTTTTTCTTTAAACGATCCTAAGAGTAAATTTGGGATGACAGATTTTAAGGGGAAAATACGGGTAAAAGAATCAGTGTAAAACGGGAAGTTATTATTTGACCGTTCCTAAGCCAAATGAAACGACCCACTTTATGAAAAAAAAATTCCTTTATTGGTCCTTTGTGGGCGCTTTGGGCATGCTGTTTTTATTGTTCTTTTTACAAAGAGGCATGTCGTTAAAAGTGGCTGCCATTTTTCAAGACCACGTTGTTTTGCAGCGAGGCCAATCCGTACCAATATGGGGATGGGGCCAACCAGGACAGCAGGTAGATGTTTCACTCGAGCCAAAAGACCATAATTTGGGAAGGTCCCAAAAGGAACGTGTCGTGGTTGGTAAGGATGGGGCTTGGGAGGTTCACCTTGAACCCCAAAATGCTGGTGGCCCCAACCGGCTTGTTGTCAGCAATTGGATCAGGAAGGTGGTCGTTCGAGATGTCTATTTTGGCGACGTATGGATTTGTAGTGGACAGTCGAACATGACCATGAAAGTAGAAGAGACGGACAATGCCGAGCAACAAATGACTTTGGCCAACCACCCCCTGATTCGGCATTTCAAAGTAAAAGCCTCCGGTGGTTTGGATTTGCGCAAGGATTTGAAAGGAGGGAGCTGGGAGGTTTGCACATCGGAATCGGTCGGGGGCTTTACGGCGGTTGGTTATTATTTTGCGGAATCGCTTCGCCAAAACGTGGATGTCCCGATTGGCCTCGTCCATGCTGGTTGGGGGAGCAGTCGTATTGAAACTTGGATGAGTGCTGAGGCTCTTGGCTATAAGCGCCAAACGGAGGCCAGGGAGACCATTGAGAAACAAAAATCGAATGACATCCAGGAACAACTTAATCGATTTGGCAACCTGACCGAAAAGGACTTGGGTGAAAACTGGTTTGGATACCCTTGGGCAGTAGCACCCATTGATACTTCTTGGGACAGGCTGGTGCTGCCGGGCTGGTGCGAACTTCAAGGCTTCTCGGACTTAAACGGCGTGGTTTGGTTGAAAAAAGAGATTAATTGGCCAGGTGAGTTGGAAGGCAAGGAAGCCCTCTTGGGACTAGGAGCTTCTTTTGACGATAAAATCATTTGGATCAATGGTGAAGTAGTTGGAAAAGTAAAAAAAATTCGTGGAATAAAAAGTTCGTATGCAATAAAGTCAGGTGTATTAAAGCATGGAGGAAATGTCATCACTGTCAGGATCAATGATAAAAAGGGCAGTGGAGGCCTTCATGGCTATCCAGGGGACTTCAAGTTGGAATGTGGTGGTCTTGTGCTTCCGCTTGCAGGCGAGTGGCATTTCAAGGTTGGTGCTTTGTACAATCAGGATCGCCATGAAACTTGCAAAACGCCAACCGAGCTATACAATCACATGATTCGCCCAGTGCAAAAATTTCCCATCAAGGGTATTTTATGGTACCAGGGAGAATCAAATGCACATAAGTCTGATGCTTTCCATTACAGGGATTTGTTTTCTGCACTCATCAACAACTGGAGGCTGGAATGGGGGAACAGTGAATTACCTTTTTTATATGTCCAATTAGCGAACATTGGCCCATTTTCTTATGGCCGGGACGACCATTTCCGGTGGCCGTTGCTTCGCGAAAGCCAAGGCTTGGCCCTAAAACAATCCCCCAACACGGCACAAGTTGTTTCTTTCGATGTCAGCCATCCCAAGAGTATCCACCCTGCCAACAAACGGGATGTCGGAGTCCGCCTGTCACTCGCTGCTAGGCACTTGGCTTATGGTGAAACGGAGCTGGTATATTCCGGTCCGGTTTACCAATCATATCGAGTTGAGGGATCTAAGATACGCCTCTTTTTCGAGACGATGGGTAGCAGCCTGAAGCCCGAAGATGAACTGAAAGGGTTTGAAATAGCCGGGGCAGATAAAGTATTCCATCCAGCAACAGCAGTGATTGATGGGGACGAAATTTTGGTGCGGAATGAGCATACAAAAACACCGGTATTGGTGAGGTATGCCTGGGCAAGAAGTCCCAAAGGGGCTAATTTATACAATAGGGCGGGGCTGCCCGCTGCTCCTTTTCGGACAGGTCGATGGTAGGGGCGAAGCGAAAAAAAGGCCTGTCAAAAATGACAGGCCTGTCCGAAAAATTGTTGTAATCCCTTGAAGGCCTCCGACGCAAGTTAGGAGACCAACGTGTATTAATAATTTGAAGATATAAGCTACGGTTGTGCGGTCAATAGTACCTGACTCAGCAAATCCTGAATCACAGGACCTTGGCCTTGAATAAGAAGGATCAATAATGCAGCAACAAAAAACGCAGTTATTTTGAGCACACTGATCCGGTGGCGACGGGCCGCCGTTTTTTCGTTGTCAAGCCAATCTTGAAAAGATGGAGAAAGGGTAACAGGTGTGTTATTGGAAAGTGTTTCTGTTTGTTGCATAGTTTATTCTTGCTTGTTCTGCTAACTCAATGTAAAAACTATGCCATTTTGTTCTTTTGCGTTGGTTTTTTTAAGCAAGAAAATTTTGTCCAAAAAATATCGATGCCAAGATGGGTTTCCCTTCTTCCTATTCTGCAAAATGGACAGAATACACCATCGGTAAATAATTACTGATCGGAGTCCAATGTTCGCCCCGGTCATTTGAATGAAAAACATTGCCGGTGGTCGTTCCGAAAACAACTTCATCTCCAGAGGCAACGAGCGCATGCCTGTAAACGATGTCAAATGAAAATTCCTGTGGCAAACCATTTCGGAAAGCAGTCCAGGTTTTCCCACCATCATCGGTCCTGCTGATGCAAAGTGCTTTGTCAACGGCCACCCGGTGTACATCGCTGACAGCTGGAGCCACCCAAGCTTGGTCGGGATTGTCGTTGGCGACGGCGATGGCAAAACCGAAATTTGCTGGGCCATCTTTTTCAGACAATTCATCCCAGGAAGCGCCCCCATTTACCGAACGGAAAATGCCACAGTGGTTTTGCTGCCATAAAATATCAGGGTTGGAAGGAGCGGCCAGTAACAAGTGTGGGTCGTGCCCAATTTCTGCATGTGGGTCGGGGAGGAAATCAGCCCGCAGGCCCTGGTTCCGCACCGTCCAATTTTCGCCAGCATCCAAACTTTCAAAAACACCAGCGCAACTGATACCGATCAAAATACGGTCCTCATTCCGAGGATCCACTACAATAGAATGGATGGCCGGATAATCCTTTCCGCCACCAAACCACTGCGTCCGGCTCGGATGGTTCCAGAACGGCTCGACCAATTTGAAATTATCGCCACCGTCCTCGCTGCGGAACAAGCCTCCCGGCTCCGTTCCTATCCACAAACGATTTGGGTTAGAATGGCCGCCATGCTGCATGGCCCAGAGGTCTCGTGTAACCGCTGCCACGCCCTCTTTTATCTCTGTGCCTTCTGGGTAGGCAGGGGCTGTGAGTTCTTCCCAGGTTGCCCCTTTGTCTTTTGAGCGGTGCAATTTTACGCCCCAATGGCCATGATCGAGGCAGGCCCACCACGTGCCAGTGCGCTCATCTTCATAAGCAATGGAAACTGGGATTGCATCAAAATGAACCTTTTCTATTTTCCAGCCGGAGGGCTTTTTTTTGCAGACTACGAGTCCTTTGCGGGTGCCGATGAGTAGGGTTGATTTCATTGTTTGAAAATGGTGAATGGTGAATGGTGAATGGTGTGAAACGGGAAGGTTTTGTGGGTGCTGATATCTATCCTCCCGATAGGGCTTGCATGATAAATACTTCGCTGTTTTCAGAGAAGGAATCAGATAGCTTTTCCCGGTCTTTTATCAGTTCACCGTCAATAAATATGTTGACATGTTTACGCAGCGAACCCTTTTCGTCCACAATGTAGCTCTGGATGCCAGGGTATTGCTGGTCTATTGATTGCAGTATATCGGAAAGGCTACTGCCCTGTGCGGGCGTTTCTTTGAGTAGCGGGAAAAAGCGCTTTAATGCGTAAGTGAATTTGACAGTAGGCATGGGTCGGATGATTTGTCGGATAAATTTAGGATAGATTTAGCGGGGAAGAAAATATGGAGCAATAAAATAATTGGAAAATCAGAAGACCCGCTCAAAAGCAACACTTTTCTGAAAAGCGGTACTTTTAGGCTTGGAGGTTCGAACACGTTGAAAAGAAGCTTTTAATCTTTTCTTTTTTTTGTCCAAAAATTAATTTCCACTTCAATATACTTTGACAAAAAATCGGGCATGGAATCGTGTTTAAACCCTGCGCCGACTCCATAATCCAACCTATTGATAGTTGTGCGGGATTTCAGGCCAATGGTGTTCCCTTCCATTTTTACTATCTGAAATGGCAATTCGATATTTTTGGAAACACCGTGCATCGTAAATTTTCCGTGAGCAATGAATTCAGAAAAATTTACTTGTTGAATCGAATCACTTTCAAATGTGATGGTGGGATATTTTTCCACGTCAAAAAAGTCTGCAGTCCGCAAATGACCATCCCGGTCAGAGATCCCAGTGTTGATACTTGCCGCCTGTACTTCTGCATGAATGGTAGACGCCGTCACATCCTCTTCGTCCCAGTCCATGTTTATTTTAAACTCGCCAAATTTGCCCGTCACTTCCGTGAAACCGGCAATGGATATGCGGAAACCAACTGTGGAATGGTTCGGCTCGACTTTTAGTTTTCTGATTTGGGCGTCGGATGTTGTGGTGAATAACAGGGCGAGAAGGAAGACAAGTTGTTTCATGATTATTCGATTTGAAATGAAATTGTTCGATAGTCTCAAAGATTTCATGGGTTATTTTTGGTTGCAGTTTATACAAGGGGCTGTTGCCTTATCAAAAAGCTGTCTTATTTTTTCTTTTTCTGGGAACGGGCAATCAGCCCCTGCATCAATACCAGCAATTGGTCTGCCTGCTCTTTTTTTACGGAAGGGAAATCCTTGAGGAAGTCTTCGATCGTGCCTCCCCCGCGCAAGTGGCAGAATAGGTTTTTTATCGGAACATCGGTGCCTGAAAAAACAGGTGCTCCGCTTTGTATTTCCGGTGATAGGGTGATGACTTGGGTAATCATTATAAATAAGGTTTTAGCAAAGTTAATTCAAAATTGGCGGTGCAAAATTTTAAAAGAGCATGTTATAAATTTTGAAACCTACTAAATTTGACCAAGAACCTTTTTTTAATGAAATCACATTGGCTTATCAAAATACCTAGCTTGACCTCTATTAAATATCAAAAAATTACTAATTTAACACTGTCAAGTTACTGAATCGAAACTCTTTCCAAAATACTGGACTTTATATTTGATAATAATGTAAACATGAATCCAAAACCTAAAAAGCAACATTTTGTACCTAAGGTGTACCTCAAAGAATTTGCTCATAATAAAAAAACTGGTGACATTTATAGGTTGGATATAAAATCTAAATACAAGAATGTTTTCCCAAAACTTTCGAACATCTCAAGAATATGTATTGAACCTGATTGTTATACAATAGAAACACAGGAACTACTTGAAAGATATGAAATCCGTGATCCGTATTTTATCGAAAGAAATGTGTTTGATTATGAAAACTCCTTTATTTCAAAAATAATCAAAAAGGTTACAAGAAAAAGACAAATAAACCTGAGAGATGCAAGAAAACTGATAGCGACAATAATAAGTATTAAAAGAAGGAACAAAGCCTTTAGAGTAAACTTCCATGATGACAAAACAATTAGGGAAATAAAAAACAACCAAATCCTATCATTACGAATAAGTGAAGAAAAAAACAAGTCTCAATTTCTAGTAAAAGGAGTTGACATTTCTGGAATATCTGATAGAATAGAAAGTTGGATGAACGAAATGTTTTCAAGACCAGAATATAAAAACGATTTGTATAGAGAAGGTTTCTTAGTAAAGTAAAATCAATAACTTAGGCCAAGCTATGGTTTCATAAAGTAATTGAACTGAGGCAGATCCGGATGTTGATAAATTTTATCCCAGTCAATATCCTCTTTTTTGGTTTTCAGGCCGATCGGATATTGTTTATCCT
>JAJCYI010000002.1 GCA_029263015.1 Saprospiraceae bacterium
CCTAAATATTTTCCGCTTTTATCGGCTTCTTTTGACTTTGAATTGCGTTAAAAAAATATCACGTAATCAACTATGCTCCATTTTTTTGCCTTATTCAAAATAAAAATAACCTCGCTAAAAACAGGAAACTATTTAACCTCGACTACTTAATTATTGGAAAAAACGAATTTTACTAATGGATCTACAATTAAAAAACAAAACAGCTTTTATTTCAGGATCGACTGCTGGAATTGGTTTTGCTACCGCAAAATTGCTTTTAAAAGAAGGTGCAATTGTTATAATAAATGGGAGAACAACAGCAGGGGTTAATAAGGCCATAAATAAAATTAAACAGGAAATACCTGATGCAAAGGTTACTGGTTTGCCAGCAGATTTTTCCCATCCCCAAGATATCCAAACCCTTTTATTGCAGCTACCCAAAATAGATGTTTTGATCAATAACGTTGGGATTTATACATCAAAATCTTTTTTTGAATCGACTGATGAAGATTGGCAACAACAGTTTGAAGTGAATGTAATGAGTGGGGTAAAATTATCGAGGCATTGTTTGCCACAAATGCTGGAGAATAATTGGGGGCGAATACTTTTTGTTTCCAGTGAATGTGCCACCCTTGTCCCCCCAGATTTAATTGCTTACAGTATGACAAAAACAGCCGTACTGGCTATTTCGAGAGGCTTGGCACAATTGGCAAAAGGTACTCAAGTTACCGTCAATTCGGTACTGCCCGGCTCTACCCTTTCGGAAGGTGCTGAACAATTTTTATCAGATGTAGCACAAAAGGAAAACAAAACCAAAAAGCAAGTCGAAGAGGACTTTTTTACGAATGTTCGGACCTCGTCCTTGTTACAAAGATTTGCAAAAGTAGAAGAGGTTGCCAATACCATTGTCTATCTCGCCAGTCCCCTTTCCTCAGCCACTAATGGAGCTGCCATTAAAATAGATGGGGGAAGCATGGGAGGGATAATTTGATTTTTTAGCCGTCAAGAAATAAGGCATACTGATTAAATAAATGCTCAAATTTTAGGTAGGTTATTTTGGTTTTAGTTTCCTGCCGCCAGGCAAGAAAATAAGAGCAAAAGACGCAGCAAAAAATGAACCTTTATTTAGTCAGCATTACTAAACCATTATTTCTCAACCGCATAATCATCACCATAATATTTACTGGTAATTGCAGTATGAAATTTCAGTGCGGAAATGGGTTCATATTTTGGGTTCTTTAATCTAGGCAATACCTCCAGGATTTCATTTTCCCATAAATAAATAGCCATCGGTAAGCTGATTCGCGGTTTTTGATAGAGCGTTTTATTTAAAGGTTTGCTAACCCGGTGTGTGGTAGAAGGAAATCGATCATTGGAAATACGCTGCATATAATCACCGGTGTTTAAGATAATACTTCCCGGTTCCGGATTTAACCTGATCCATTTCCCGTTTTCCCTATTCAAGACTTGCAGACCTTCTACTTCCTGGCTGGGAAGAATGGTGAATAAATCCACATCCTCATGTCCGAGCATTCGACCCGCTCCAGAAGCCTCTTCATCAGAACTAATAGGTGGATAATAATTTAAGCGAAACCCAAAATTAGTATTGGTAAGTTTTTGATCATATAAATGCGGATCAACTTTTAAATAACGGAGAATACTCTGCATAATGGGAAGGATCAATGCTTGGTTTGCTTCAATCATTTTTCGATACACAGGTTCGTAGCCAGGGCCTGGGAAAAATTCATTTTCATTATATTCTTGATCTTGGTCGAGATCAAACGCTCTTCGACAAAAGACCCATCCTTCTACCAGATCAGGGTGGATAATTGTCGTTGTTTTGATAGAAAAATATCCCTGATTAACTGAACCAAAGCGCTTCGCTTCGAATACCATTCGTTCTTCATAAGTAGTTTGTTCGAAAATTTGCGCAGTTTTTATCTGTGCTTCCTGATATAAATTGGTATCCACATTATGTCCAGTCAAGATTGCAAATCCAATACCCTCCAAGGCCGCTCCTAGTTCCTGTGCAAATTGTTGTTTACCCGCTTTTCCTCCTTCAAAAAACAACTTCATGTCACAGGTTGGTATCTGGTAATCCTCATCAAATTCTTCTGTCCCATCTTGTTCTGCCAAATGATAATTTTGATCTTTGTTGACTTGATCGTATTTGCTGAAATCCTGATTAAATGCTTTAATTCCTTTTGTTTGGTTATCGTCTGCCATATTGGTTGTATTTTATAATATTGGATATTGGACTCGGTAAATTAGGCTATTCCAAATTAGAAATTTCTCAACTATACTCGACCACTTTAGGTTTTATTCAATTCCAGTTTATGGTACAATTACCTATGAGCCACCCATCGCCTATAGTCCAATAGTATAAACGTTTTAAAAAAATGAACTATAGATGTAACCTGCTAACACTAAGATCAAGGCAATTGGAACTACCCATTTGATCCAAAAATAAAATAAATCTTTCCATCGGTTATCTGTATCCTGAAAAATTTCATCCAAAACTGCTTTTTTCCTCAATCCTTTCGTTAATCCAATTAATGCTAATGTACTTCCCAACACCATCATACCTGAACCGAAAATCAAATCTAATACACCAATCAGGTTGCTATCAAAAGCACTGGGTAAAGCAATCAAACATTCTATCAGCCCAACTACTAATATGATTTTCAATTTGTGGTCTTTTAAAAAAGAAAGGTCAAGGAAGCTACCCACGATAACTTCTAAAGCGAAAATTAGCGATAATAAAGCAACCAAAGAAAGTGCTACCAAAAAAATACTGCCAACCAACCAACCTCCGGGCATCTGGGAAAACAATTGTGGTAAGGTGTAAAAAATTAATGTCGGTCCAGAAGTCATGTCCAATCCGAAAACCAAAATAGTGGGAATAATAAATAATGCAGCTAATAACGCAGCAACTACATCACCCAAGGTGGAGGTTAGTGCAAGTCGGGGAATACTTTCATTTTTTGATAGGTAGCTTCCGAATAGGATCATAAAGCTTCCTCCCAATCCAACAGAAAAAAAAGATTGACCCAGCGCTGCATATATGTGTTCGGGTTTTAATGCACTGAAATCAGCTTGAAGAAACTCAATAACACGAACAGTCGCCCCTTCTAAGTTTAAGGCATTGATTATGAGATAGATAAAGGAAATTAAAAAAAGAGGGACAAAAAGTTTACTTAGGGGCTCTATCCCTTTTCTTAATCCTTTATAAATAATAAATAAAGATCCCCAAATAGCTATTACCGTAATTGCATATTGAAGTCTGCCCCTTCCCAGCCCTAATTCAAAATCATAAATATTTTCTGATGTGAATGTTCTAAAAATTGAAAACCAACTGGTATATAATAAATTGGCAATAACTACAGCATAATAAGAGGTCGCCATGCCAACTGTAAAAATTATCATACCTCCGATGATTGTCCCCCATTGACGCCCAAAGATTTCTTGAAAAGCCCCTATTGGTCCTTTCCGGGTAATTCTGCCCAAAGCCATTTCAGACATCAGGGCAGGCACGGCAAACAAAATAGTGAAGACCAAATAAATAAATAGAAAAGCACTACCTCCATATTGACCCATCATATAAGGAAACCGCCAAACATTCCCCAGCCCCACAGCCAAACCAATCAAGGTTAGAATGGAGGCAATCCGAGAAGAGAAAATTGGACGATGAGCCATACTGTTTTGGGGAGGAAGGTAAGGAGAAAACAAGAAATGTTCAAAATCAAGATTACATCTCTTGATTATTTATGATCCAATTAGCACCTGAAGCTATTCATTGAGCAAAAGTACAAGGCCATTGATTGGAAGGTAAAATGTACATGCCGGGTTTCAATAATTCCGGATTTACCACTTTACAACTGAATCATTAGGCTTTGTTTTACTTAGTTCAGCAACAAGTTAAAAATTGTTGGGAGTTCGAATTATTTCATCAACGTAGTACATATCAAATTCCATCTTATTCTTGACCGCCATTTTCCCTCGATGGATACATTTGAATTGATCTTTGACTAATTCATATGTTTCTCCAGAAATGTTGACTTTGCCAACCGCACTGTGGCTTTCCATTTGTTGGGCAACATTTACGGTATCTCCCCAAATATCAAACGCAAAATTTTTTGTCCCAACCACTCCAGCAACAATGGGCCCGGTGTGAATTCCAATTCGGGCTTCATAAAAATGTTTGCCTCTGGCTTCTCTTCTTTTTTTCAAATGATCCAAAAACTGCTGTATTTCCAATGCCGCTAAAATCATTCTTTTCACATGGCTATTACCTTTGGTATAGAGACCACCAACACACATATAGGCATCACCAATTGTTTTGATTTTTTGCAATCGATGCTTTTCGATAATACGGTCAAATGCTGTAAAACAATAATCAAGTTCTGCAACCAATTCCTCTGGCTCAAGTTTTTTGGCTATTTGACTAAAGTTTTGAAAATCACTAAAAAGAACACTAACCGTATCATATTTGTGTGCCCGGACCGACGATTGGGTTTTTAATTCTTTAGCAACTTCAGCCGGAAGGATATTCAGCAGCAAATCTTCCGAACGTTTCTTTTCTTCTAAAATGGTTTGGTTCATGCTCTTGAGCAATTGGCGATTTTTTCGAATGACAATAAAACCTACAACCAGCAGTAGTCCTATGATTCCATAAGCTATGTTTTGAAATTTCTTATACTCCTCTTTAGATTTCTGTAATTCAAGTTCCTGACCGTCTTTTTGTTGTCGGATATGTTCGATGATATGCCCAAGGGAATCTGTCTTGTTTAAATAAACTAAGTTATCACGATCGTTCCTGAATTTTGCGTAAAGCAATTCCTCTGCTGAACTTTTGGAAAAATTAATAAGACCATTTTCCTCAACTTGAAGCGCCTTGTCAAGTTCAATTATTTCCAGCGGCCAGTAATTATCGAAGTCTAATATAAAATTTCCAAGACTGGTTATTGAAGATGTGCCTGTCTGGTTCAAGCCGTCAATCTCAAAAAAATCGTTGCGGACTTTCCGGTTTTTATTGTTGATTAAATCAACAACCAGCAATTTAAATTGCTGGGAATATTGTTTGTTTTCTTGAAAAATAGAATCCGGATAAAATCGGGTCAGGTTTAGTAAGCTATCACGATTAGAAATACTCGAAAAAAAATCAACGAGCTTTTGGATCTGCATTTTATTATTTTCTTGCAGAGCTTCGTTTTCATTATTAGTTGAACTAATAAGTTGTTGGCTTTTCCGGAATTTCCCCAGTGCTTTTACCTTTCCAAATATCTTTGCGTTTTCTCTTACAAGTAATTCATTCCCTTCTTCATTTAATTCTACCGCAAATTTGGCATTAAGAATTGATGCCTCATCCTGTCCACAAAGTGATGCAGAGATAAAGAATATTAATAATGTTAAAATTTGCTTCATGAAATTGAAATATTTCCAATCCTCTAAATTAATAGTCTTGTTCATAAATAAGAAATGAGGATATGAGAATTAGATTTTTTCTTCTGAGAAATTAATTTTTTCAGTTCATAGCCCCAGTTACGGGCTTAAAAAATTCGTTTCTCAGGAGGAAAAAGATTTTTTCATATTCTAATTTATTATTTGTGAACAAGACTAATTTATTATCTTTTCTTAGAAGCTGTTTCAGGCATCCTATAAATTCAACCAATAATTCATTTTTACTACAAGCCCGCGATTCTTTGGTCCCCATACTTCAATCGCATAATTGTCTGTATAAACAATAAATAAATTGGACAGTGGCTGGAATTGCCATTGTACGCGACTATTGATATTGAAATTATCCTGCTGTGTATTGTACTGTAAAAAGGTGGTCCAAAATAAATTACGGGACATATTGATTTCTATTTTTGGACCTATTAGCGTAAGTGATTCAGAGCCATGTGGATCAGGGAATTCTAATTCGTTTTGAACAAATCGGACTCCAAAATTCCCCCACGGTTGCTGCCTATAATTCAGTGATAAGGAAACCTGTCGTCTGTCGCCATTGTAAAATCCACCAATCTCGAATCCAGCCCTGAAAAAAATAGCTTTTCTTCTGTCCGA
This sequence comes from Saprospiraceae bacterium, assembly GCA_029263015.1. GTDB lineage: Bacteria > Bacteroidota > Bacteroidia > Chitinophagales > Saprospiraceae > UBA6168. Next base: position 6,046 of record JAJCYI010000002.1, read on the forward strand.
ACGGTAAGTGACCCCAATAAAAGACCATCGGTATTCATCAACAGGTAGTGGTGTATCATCGGTAAAATCAAAAGGGTAAAACAATTCTGCATATTGTCTCTCAATTTCTACCTCAATGGAACTGGAGTTGGCAAAACTGAGGTCATAAGTGCCAGTTACCACAAATTTGAAAAAATCACTTCCAGTTGTGGTAAGGTCAAACACATTTCTAATTCCAAACCGGTGCGAATTGATCGATGGGTTCTCTGGATAAATGGTGTAAGAGAATCTGGAAAAGCCGTGATGATAACCAATCCTATGGTCCGTCTCAGTAACGGCATCGTAATGGGATTGCCAGGTCATAAGTCCCATGTCAGGGATATAGTTGTTGCCAACGGTCATCCAATTGGCGTAAAAAGCAATGTTCCGGTTGTTGTAAGACAGGATAGCATGAAAGAGTTTATTTTCATCATCCACACCATCAGTCAATGAGGCTCCATAACCTAAATTGGCCCTCAAAGAACCATCCATTGACCGGTAATCCACTTCTCCCCCGACCGCCCTGTTATAATCAGTAGTAGAAAATTCGCCATTTGAATAGGCTTGCCTATTGTGGAAATAACCTTTGGCCACGGTCCTGCCAAAAAGTCGTTGGTTAAAAGCAGTGGCGATGTAATTTTGAGCGAGTGCATCTTCACTTGATTTGGTCTGTAGGTTCATCAGCCCTATGCGCAAATCTTTGTTCATATTTCCACTAAGGCGGGCCCCAAACAAAATAGGAATGGCATTTCCATCTTCATCCAGTCCTATTTTCCTACTGAAAAATGGCCGCATCGGTGGTATGCCAAATTCCGAGAAAACATCACTGTTTTCCAAAAAGAACAGCCTTCTTTCTGGAAATCGAATATTGACCGTAGAAAGGTTCGTAACTTGTTCATCCACATCCACTTGCGAGAAATCGGGGTTGACGGTAAGATCCAAATTCAGGTTTGATCCAATCGCTATTTTAGCATCCCCACCTACCTGGAAATCATTATCAACATCTTCCTGCTCCTCAAAATCCTTAAAGGTTGAGCCAAGTACATATGGGATAACGGATATGTTCTCTTTCACTTTTGGTGGCGTTTGGTCCCAAACTAAAGCACCAGTATAACCCAAGTCCACTCCTGTCAATTGAACAGGCACAGGCGCCCAGGTATGCCAAGTATTGTTTTTGGAGACACCTCTGACAAAGTTCACTCCCCAAGTTGTCTTGTCTCCATATTTGAGTGTCTTGAAGGGAATGGCCATTTCAGTAATCCACCTATCTGTGTATTGCTTTGAATTGGTCACCCATTTATTGTCCCAGGCCACATTGAACCCTCCGCTTCCTCCGCGACCTCCCCTTGTGCCTGTGTTTGCTCCAATGAGTGTTTCGTGCTGTACACCTGCGGGGTTGGTGCCAAAACCAGCGGCATTTGTTCTTTCATTAACGGCATCGAGTACCACCGAAAAAACGTCACCGCTCCAAAACTGCCTATTGTCCCTCTTTAAAGAAGGAATTACAAATGGCCCGTTCCCATGGCAAATGGCTGCTATATAAATGTTTTTCTCATCGTAAGTTACCATTACTTCAGTCTGGAATTCCTGTTCTACCTCTTTATCATCTATTGGAAAGCTGTACCAGAAGTTGCCGACTATGGCAGTGGTTTGCCACACTTCTTCATTTATTTCGCCATCAATTACTATGACATCGGTTGTCTTGAATATTTTATAAGTATGCGTATTTTGATTGTTTTCTTTTTGTCCAAATAGCCACGCACTGATTGCTAAAGAGCAAATGATGAATGACAAGGTTTTTTTCATACTAAAATTTTCGCAAAAGTAACCAAGTGCTTTGGAATTGGACGAATGTTTCCTTGTGAACTAATTTCCTTGTGAAATCAGAATTAATGCACCGTTTCTTTTTTCTGGGTAGAAGAACGACATATGTTTTCCGCCAATATTAGCGAAGCATATAGCTTTATGCCTGTTTTCTAAAATACCCCAGCTGAAGCAATTAGTTTAGTCGTATTGTTTTATCAAAATATAAAATTATGAAAACTATTAAGTAGTCAAGTTTAATTATTCGGGTAAAAGTGTACCTTTAATTATGGTACAAATACATTCCCTTTCAGAGGAAGAAATCCTCGATTTAACAGACGGTTACAAAAATGGCAATAAGCACTATTTTCGTATTCGCTGCCAAAGTATTTTATTGAGCAATGCAGACTTTTCAGTTTCTCAAATTGCTGAACGATTAAGCAAACAGAAAGATACCATTTACTCTTGGCTTGAAAGATTTGAGAAAAATGGAATTTCAGGTCTTAAAAATGTGAAGGGCCAAGG
>JAJCYI010000003.1 GCA_029263015.1 Saprospiraceae bacterium
GCATGAAGAATATTATTTTGAAAATCAAAGAAAAACAAACAATTTAAATTTATTTCATTTCGTAATCAATTGATAAAACCTCAAAAATGTACATCTCAATTAACCTCTACCAAATAAAAATGATTTGATGCGTTTGCCCTAGCTTGAAATAAGTTAGCAAGACTTAGTTAAAATGATTCTCATAAATATCCCAGACAATAATCAGCAAGAAAGGAAATATATAATACGAACGATTTTTGGAGCTTTTTTAGGATTATCGTACCAAGTTATTGTAAAACCATCACTCCGAAATATAAACATTAAATTAGACAATAATAATGCAATATTTTTCGAAGATCATTTTTTCAATAATTTCTCAACAAGTAAATCATATCTGCAAAAAGCCAACCTTCCCAAAGAAACCAAAGCAGCAAAAAACTTCAATCAATTCTCTGTAGAAAAAAATACACCGATAGTTTTTGGGAGAGATTATCTACATGTCACTGATAGTAAAATAACCTGCGGCATAGATATTTTCGCATCATCCTTTTTCATGCTCACCAGATGGGAAGAATACGTCAATTCTACAAGAGACGAGTACAACCGCTTCCCCGGCTCGGCCTCCACCGCCGTAAAAAACGATTTCATCCAACGTCCCATCGTTAACGAATATTTGGAAATGTTGTGGAACATGTTGGTACATCTCGGAATAAACCAAAAAAGAAAAAAAAGGAAATTCCAAGCAATTATTTCCCACGATGTTGACCTTCCCCTGCTTTGGAAAAATCCTATTTCTTTCATTAAAAAAATAGGTGGCGACCTAGTTAAAAGGAATTCAATCAAAGATGCTGCATATTCATTCAAAAGCTATAAAGGTTACATCAGTGGTAAATCCAAAGACCCATATGACACTTTTGAGGAATTAATGGCCCTTTCAGAAAACTGCGGCCTAAAGTCGCATTTTTTCTTTCTGTGCGGAGGACAACACAAAGAAGACGGAAGCTTGCCCCTCTCCCACCCTTTTATGAAAAACCTATTTAAAAAAATAAATGACAGAGCACATGTCATTGGTTTTCACCCCAGTTTCGATAGTTATAATAGCCCCAATATATTCAGCCAGGAATTGCAGGAACTACAAGAGGCTTCCACACAAACAATAACCTGTGGCAGGCAACATTTCCTCCGTTTTGAAGTACCGAGGACTTGGCGGCTTTGGGAAGCAGTAGGCATGGATTGGGAAAGTTCGATGTATTATCCTGATGCGCCGGGGTTTCGATGTGGCACTTGCTACGGTTTTCCAGTGTTTGATATATTGGAAAGGAAGGAGTTACGATTGCGGGAAGTGCCTTTGGTAGCGATGGAGGTAAGTTGGAACAGCTATAAAGAATACAGTCCTGAAAAGATGTACGCTGATTTAAATGGGCTTGTCAATACAGTAAAAAAATACAACGGTATATTCCCTTTACTATGGCACAACTCCTCATTTAATACCACATTGTGGCGAAAATTTAAACCTGTTTATTCTGAAGTATTAAAGTTACTCAAAGCTGAAAGTAACTGACGCCATCTTTTTTCCCAAGACAGATTTTCCTCTGCATATTCCCTGATTTTATTTTCCAAGCGTTCTACTTTTTTCAATTTTTTATTAAATTCAAGCAAGGAGGATATAGATATTGCTTGTTCATTTTCTGGAAAATAATGCACCCACGGAATTGTTTTAGGAAAATCAAGGTCATCAGTTGATAATATAAATGGAAGTCCTCTTGCACAATACTCCCGATGTTTTAAAGAGGAATCTAAACATAGGCCTTTCCGGAAGATAGCCAATGTACCAATGCCAATGTCCGCTTGATAAAAATAATTATCAAGAATTTTCCTTGGAAGAGGGGGAACAAATTTCACATGTTGCTCAAGCATATTTTGAGAAACCAATTTTTTATATAATTTCAAAATTGCTCCATTTCCAACAATGGTTAAATGCACTTTTTCTTTTTGATTATTGCCGCTGTAATAATTCCCTAAACCTAAAATCAGGCGATCAAGGCCGTGCCAATAGTTCCATGCACCAACTGCAAGCAGATTTATTGAATTAGGTTTTTGATGAGAGACAATAAGATTGATGGAACGGGCATCAATACCATTACTCATTCTAAATGCAGGAATTCCAAATATTTTTTTCTCAATACCGTAATGCACCACCCTATCAACCAAGCCTTTTAAGTGCCTTCTATATCTTCGATCAATATAATATTGGAAATTACGGAGCATTCCATTTTGCTCCAAACCGTATGGATAAGTAGGAATTTCCAAAATTATTTTAATATTTGGATTTTCTCTTCTAATTTTTCTAAGCGTTGTTAAAAATTGCGGATGCGACAATTCATAGCGCATGTAAACCAATTGATAATTTAAAAAATCAACTTTATTCCTGAGAATTGCATGAAACCTAAAATAAAGAAAGAAGTAATTAAAAAATGTAATACGCCTCAGCTTGGCAACAAAAGAAAAAATAATATTTTGGTTTAAAAATACCCCGTCGTCATTCAACCAAATATAGTCTACCTCCCACCCCATACGACGTAAGCCTTCTACTTGCTCATCGCATTTATTAGCAACCCCATAATTAGCAGACAGGCTTTTATTGATTCGGGAATAAAATAAGACTTTTTTTTTATTTATGTAACTCATCTCTTTATCATTGCCCTCACGGCATCAAAAAATCGGTTAGGAGTCTTATATATTTCATGCACCGGTTTCCGCTCAGCCCCAAAGGCCCGGAACACAGGCTCAATATGAGGCAGCATGCTGCCCTCAAAGTTGAATTTTAATTGCCTACGGTGTGCCTCTTGAATAGCACTCCATATCAACAATTGAACTGCTCCTGAATTCCGAAAACCGACCTCCGCTCCCAATTGCCAAAGGTAAGCAGATGCTTCGTCCCATATTAAATATAAAGCTGCACCAATATGCCCCGTATTGTTTTTCGCAAAGAACAAGCATCCTTGTTCTTTTTCTTGAATGGCAGAATGCAGTCTGACAAACATATCAATACTATAAGGGACAGTCAATGATTGCCGCTCAAAAGTAGCAGCACTCAATCTAAAAAAATCTTTGAGTGTTCCTTGTTTTGTAATTACAATTGACTTTTCTGCTTTTCTAATTTTATTCCGGGTATTGTCGTTCATTCCATCGTATACAATGTTTAAATCTAATCTCTCAAAAACATAAGTATACCGGGTGGTCTGCCTAAATCCTCTTTTATAAAAAGGTAACCAATTTTCTATTTCATAAGGAAATATTTGATGGAAATAGGTAAAATCAGGTAAGCTGTCTAACAAGTCATCCATCACTCTTTGTTCAAAACTATACTTTGAATGCCTTTTCTGTGGATTGGTCGGATAAATAATAAGAGGCCCTAAATACGGAGTCAACGGTGGCATTCGGAGAAATGTCATCCCGAACACCCCAGTTCTATAATATGGAAGGACACCTGTTATTTCACCGGATTTTGTTTTTGAAATGCTGTAATCCCAAGTAGACGTAGCGCAAACAATATCGAGCCACCATGGCTGGTGAAAGATTGGCGATAATATGTCGTTTAATTTTTTCAAATAAATTTAATGTTGAAATATGCGCGAAAATGCTGTTATCCTTAACAAGACCAACAAACAAATCGACAAAACCGAAATAATAGGTTGCCGGGATATTATTTCATATCGTGACCCAGTGTATGCTGGATTGTGGGTCGATGGGAGTATTGGATTGCACACCGCCGTATATCTATCCTCGACCTCATGGGCAAAGATAATCAACCATTTATGTTTTACCACGAACACATTTCAACATCGGTCAATTGGTGTTGCAAAAAATAAATGAAGGAGAGATTAATATTGATATCGTCCAATTTTTTCCTTATAGGAATATTGCTACTTTTATTAGAATTATTTTTAAGGGGCGGAGGTTATCAACCAGGAGACAAATATATTGCGTACAATAATTTTCAAGAAGTTGATTCTTTAATAATTTTCGATAAATTTATTGCTGATTCAAATGGCATTACGAAAGCCAATCCTGATTTCAATTGGGAACCCCCAATAAAAATAAATAAAGATGGGTTTCGCACTAACGAAATCGAATATGTCAAAGCCGCACCAAGAGAAAAACGTATATTGCTAATTGGGGACTCTTTTACTTGGGGCCATACGGCTGAACCCATTACAAACTGTTATGCCGACTTATTAAACGATATGGGTTATGCGGTTTATAATACAGGCATACCGACAGTGGGCCCAAATCAATATGCGGAAATCGCAGAATTATTTATCCAAGATATACGCCCGAATACAGTAGCCGTTTTCTTTTGTTTTGCAAACGATCTATTTCCTGAAAAAAATGAATTGATACCATTCCAACCAGCTTATTACCATACCAATGCAGGAATAATCAGTTCCCAGTATGATGGAATTTTATTTAAGAACCCCATAGAGGCATATAATTATTACGTGGAGTACTCAAAAAAAAATTCTCCCATAAAAAAGAATATTGCACCGCCCCTTAATTGGTTGATCAAGAGATCAGTTGTGTGCTCAAGGATTTATAATTGGTATCGAAGAATAAATTGGGACAACCAACCCAATGTCAATGGGCGTGCTTATTTGGAGTATTTAAACGACATAAAAACTCTTTGTTATAAAAACCAATGTGAATTTAGACTTTTTGTAATCCCTGATTATGGCAAGCCCATTGACCCTGCCTTCTTTGAAGGCTTCGATCCATTAATACCCCAAAACCTAATAGATGAAGATTATGCCTCAGATGCTCACTTCTACAACAAAGGGCATTTGAAGTTTTTTGAATTTATTCTTGATAATCTCTGAATGAAATCTTATTCTGAATTAAAATCAGGCTCACTTCTTCCCAAATGCAATTGATAAACTTGAACTATCTGGTGGCCTACTACTTCAGGTGTGCACCTCGCCATTACACTATTTCTAATCTGTAACGGATTATATTTCTTTTGTCCATTTATCATTGTTTCCATAGCGGAAACCAACGCCGACAAGTTACCCGATTCCACTAAAATGCCCGTCTCGGCAGTAACCCATTCAGCCATGCCCCCAGTTTCGGTGGCGATGACTGGTAAGCCCGAAGCCATGGCTTCCAAAATGACGCAGGGCAGGTTCTCATAATTACTGAAATGGACAAGGCAATCTGCAATTTGCATCTCGGAAGCGACTGAAGAATGGGATAACTCCCCGACAAAAATCACTTTATTTTTTATATTTAGAGTATCAACCAAAGCCTCCAGGGATTGTCTACCCACTCCGTCACCGACAACCTTTAGTTGGACATTTTCGTGGTTTTCCAATATCTCTTTAAAAGCCTTTATTATTCCTCGGACATTTTTATGTTTTTCAATCAGGGACGATACATGGAGAAAAACGAACTGGCTGTGTAATTCATGTGCCTTGATGTTGAATAATTCACAATCCACAACATTTGGTATTTCTATATACTGCTTTCCGATGCCAAGTTTTTTCAGGTCGTTGCCCAATTCTTTATTGACAGGCAAAACATAATTTGCTCTATTGGATATTATTTTACTACCATAATGGACTGCTTTGCTCAATTCATGCCAATTTACTTTTCTATATGCTGTCCAATGTTCAGTAATCACCAGTGGAAGATTCCAAAAATACGGCTTAAGGTAATAGAAGATACCAAGCGGGAACATGACATGCAAATGGATAAGGTCGGACTGGCCAAATATTTTATTGACTATTTTTACACCTTTGTTGACTCCCTTCCAAAGGCGAAAAAAGCGCATAACATAATTGTATTTAGAAGAAAAAGGAACTGTAACTAGAACCCTTTGGAAGATTTCATATGTTTTTATAACCTCCGTTTTATTCACAGGCCCTTCTCCAACATGCAATAATATGATTTCACAATAGGGGGCTACAGCCTTGCCCATCCTTTCAATAAAATCACCGTTAAAAGAAGAATGACTTGTCGGAAACCAAGACGCCAACCATAATATTTTTTCCTTTTTTTCCATTTCAAATTACTTTCACTTTACATGGTCTTACTTGTTCATTTTTTCAAGAAAGAATTTTCTACACCTGACATATACTTTAAAACCAAAAAATTTAATTCCTAAAAAATGAACAAAAGTAATTCGGTTGTTATTCCTAAAATAAGGAAAATAATCGTTAGGTAATATTTCTTTTAATTTTTGATAACCAAGTTCATCGTCATACAATCCTAACCTATAAACAAAATAATACAAATTGTCTAAGTAATAATTTTTATTCTCCAAAAAGTAATCTCCTTTATTGGTCTTTAAATAATCGATGGTCCTAAGTTGAAATGAAAGGCAACTTTGATGAAACATAAGTGTGTTGGATTTTGTGATTTGGCCTGTAGGCCGCTCCCTTTTAATCGTCAACGGACGGCGGTCAAAAATAATATTTCGTTCATTGATGATCAGGTAGTCAAATATAAAATTGGCGTCTTCAGGGCCGATCATATTAATATTCCAAAGCGGCTGTGTTTCATTCGATAAATTTTTAAATAAATTTGCAACAGTATCTCCCAATGCTGGCAAAGCTATCGTCTTATACGAATCTCCATTTTTTTCTTGAATAAATTCTCTATACCTCCCTTTTAAGTCCTTTTTAAGATAAGAACCTACGACTAAAATAGCCTCTGGACTATTTTCTAATAATTGAATTTGATGCGCCAACTTATCTGGCTCGAGCAAATCATCGGCATCCAAAAATTGCATCCACTGTCCTTTTGCGATTGACATCCCTTTATTCCTTGCAGCAGATGGACCTTGGACCCTTTCCTCCAAAACAGTAATGATTTCAGGGTGTTTTGTCTCGTGTTTTTTTAGAATTATTTTGGTTGTATCAGTTGAATTATTATCCACCGCAATTATTTCAATCGGCCTATAGGTTTGGTTCAAGGCCGATTCCAAGCATTCTCCGATATATTCTTCAACATTAAAACAGGGAATAATAATAGATACTAATATTTTGCTCATTCAAAGGATTTTGTTGAGGAGGGCTGGATTTTTAAAGATATAAAAAGACAATAGAATAGTTTTCATGGTAATCCTAAAAATAAAAATATTCTTAAACTGGGCCATTAATGGATGATAATAAAACAAACGGTTTGTTATTACCCTATTAAGCTTTGATGGCCAATTGTTCTTTAATAACATTCTAAACCATTTCTCATATAAAATCCACTTCATTTTCATCGCTTCATTTTCTTTCATAGTTACATTCTTACCATGTAGTTCAGAAAAACAGACGGGGAACTCCTGACATCCCGGAAACAATGAAGCATTCAAACTCAACCTCAATATAAAATCTGTATCTTCCCCTTGAATCAGTTCTTCATCAAACATTCCATTTTTGAGTAAAACCGATTTTTTGAGCACTAAACCATCTAAGGATATTAACGCTGTATTTGAAAAAATTAATTGCTCAAACAGTTGGCCTGGAGGTGTAATTGCCGTTGTTTTATATGATACAACTCGCTCTGGTTTTATGGAGTCCTCCATTTCCATTTTTCCATCAGAACAATATCGTTGCACATATTCATATACGCCTTCAGCGGTTCTGCTCGAATCAAAAACCTCCTTGGTTTGAACAAATCGGCCATCAACATAATAATCATCCGCATCCAAAAAAGCAATGAATTCACTTCCCGCATTTATTAACCCAATATTCCTGCTTGCACCCGGCCCGTGGTTTTTGCCGTCCTTATGTTGGAACAGTTTTACCTTTTCATATTCATCGGCCAAATTCTGGCATACCACAGGGCTACCGTCTGTGGATGCGTCTTCGATAAGCAGCACTTCTGCCGTTTCCGGCTGTGCCAAAGCTGACAGCACAGCCCTCTCTACAAACTCCTCTGCATTGTATACTGGAATGATTACAGAAATTTCCATATTTGCAATTTCAGTCGGAAAATTATGAACAAGACGATCATAGAGCCAAGCAAATCTGCATTAAAAATACCCATCCGGGAACTGTACGAATACCGGGAACTGATAAGCGTATTGGCTTTGCGGGATTTCAGGATCAAATATGCCCAAACATTTATCGGTTTTCTCTGGGCATTCATCAATCCGCTTTTCACCTTATTGATCCTGCATTTTGTATTCGGACTGGTAGCGCAAGTAGAGACAGGGGGGACACCGCACGTGATATTCACTTTGGCTGGGCTGATCGGATGGAACTATTTTGCCACACTTGTGTCCGAGGCGGGGCATTCCATTATCAGCGCCCAGGACATGATCAAAAAGATATATTTCCCCCGTCTCGTCATCCCCATATCAAAGGCCGTTTCCGGGCTGATTGATTTTGTGGTGGTCCTGATCTGTTTTTTCCTTCTGCTTTTATATTACCAATATGTGCCGAGCAAAAACATGGTCTTCCTCCCTTTCTTCCTTGTCATGGCCATCATTACCGGACTGGCTGGCGGTATATGGATATCGGCATTGACTACCCGTTTTCGTGATTTCCAGCACATCATTCCGTTCCTGCTAAGGCTTGGCATGTTTGCCACGCCCATTGCATACTCCACCGATAGCGTGCCCGAAAAATATCAATTTATTTTTCAATTGAACCCTCTTGTCGGTCTCATCGAGGGCTTGCGGTGGTGCATAGTCGGTGGCGATGCGCCAAGCATCGAAGTCTATATTTCGTTTGCCGTTATTGCAATCGTCCTTATTTTTGGCCTGCTCTATTTCAACAAAGTTGAAAAAACAATGGCAGATATTCTGTAATGAATAAGGTTGGGAGAGTTAAGAAGGGTTGAGATTAGTCAATTTCAATCCTCTCATCCCTTCTCAACTATCTCAACCTTTCTCAGCCCTTCCCATGTCCGACATCGCTATAAAAGTAGAAAACCTGTCCAAAAAATATATGATCGGTAAGGCCAGGAGCGGTTCTTTCCGGGAAACTCTGTCTGGCCAATTAAATTCAATTTTTTCAACTAAGAATAAAGAGGAGGAATTTTGGGCATTAAAAGATGTTTCTTTTGAAGTAAAAAAGGGCGAGGTCTTGGGCGTGATCGGAAGGAACGGTGCCGGCAAAAGCACCCTCCTCAAAATACTTTCCCGCATTACTGAACCGACCACCGGGCGGGTGGAACTGAATGGACGGGTTGCGTCATTATTAGAGGTGGGCACTGGCTTTCACCCTGAACTGACAGGCAGGGAGAATATTTTTCTTAACGGGGCATTATTGGGCATGGCCCGACAAGAAATCAAATCCAAATTTGATGAGATCGTTGATTTTTCTGGGGTAGAGCAATTTATTGATACCCCGGTGAAGAAGTATTCTTCCGGGATGTATGTGCGCTTGGCTTTTGCGGTAGCGGCGCATTTGGAAAGTGAGATATTGTTGGTGGATGAGGTGTTGGCGGTGGGGGACTTTGAGTTTCAGAGGAAGTGTATGGGGAAAATGGAGGATGTAGCTAGCTGTGGTAAAACTGTATTAATAGTTAGCCATAATATGGCCTTAATTCAAAAACTTAGCTCAAAAGGAATTTTACTGAACAATGGAAGATTGGAGAAATGGAAAAGTGTAGGTGAAATAATTGACTTATATGTAAATAGCATAAATGAACAATCTTCCAGGATTATAGGAAAACTGAACAGCCAACATGATGATATCGAAATCCAGGATATATTAGTCAACAATTCTGATTCACCACACATTTCGCTACATCAACACCAAACAAATTTAAATATTGAAATAAAATTTTTTTGCCGTGAAAAACTAAATCTCTCAATAGGTGCGATATTATATGACAGAAATAAAATGCAAATAGGATTTTTCAGCCCTGGGCATATGCAACCAGAAAAATTCATTCTCATCTTCGATCCAGGGGAACACAAAATAGTCGGAAACGCCCAACTGCCTTTACTCAACAAAGGAATTTATTATTTAACCATAATTGTACATTTACCAGGTTTAATAGGATACATGACTCTTGATAACGCGGTCACAATCAACCACCAGGGGTCTCCTACTGAGTCAGGTTTTGTATTCGACCAACATAAAAATGGATATTTCATTATTGAAGGAACCATTCAGCAGAACTAATTATGTCTATATCTCTAATCTCATATGCAACACCAGGGTTTTATAAAAGTCAAAAAGTATTAAGTAATTCCGCAAAAAAATATGGAGTTCATCATGTATTTAATTTCAACTCAATTTGGTTAAGCTTATTTCGAACAGAGTTCAAAATAAAAAATTCGCAACATTTTCAGCATAAAAGAGGTGCAGGTTATTGGGTTTGGAAACCATACATCATCGATTTGATGATGAAAAAACTAAATACTAATGATTTTTTAATATACTTAGATTCAGGAATAATAATTCAAAAACCTGTTCAAGAGCTATTGAGTATATGCTCTCAAAATCATGGAATTATGCTATTTACAGTTCCTAACCTTAACAATAAGGAATGGATAAAAAGAGATGCCTTTATTATTATGAATTGTGACAACGAAAAATATTACAACTCTAAACATATCGTGTCTAATATGGTAATACTAAAAAAAAATTCCTACTCAGTAAAATTTATTAAGGAATGGCTTCGGCTAATTCAAAATTTTCAATTAGTAAGTGATTCAAAAAACATTATGGGTGAAGAAAATTTCATGGAATTTATCGAACATAGGCATTGTCAATCAATACTGACTTTATTAGCAGCTAAAAATAATTTAAGCCCATTTAGAAGCCCATGTCAATATACTAACCATCTAAAAATGAAACCAAATAGGGAACATGGCGAAATCACCTACAACCCTCAGTTATCCGTAATGAAATATGTTTTGGAAAAAGACACTGATAAAAGTTCACCTTATGGTACAATCTTCAATGTCCATCGCAAGAAAATTTCCTTTGGAAAGAGAAATTTTTTGTTGAAAATTTGGATTAAAATGCGGATGTTTATGAGAGCAATTCTTGTTCAAATCAAACTCAATACAAAATACAGGAAGCCAAATACCAAGTTAAACAGATTTTTTCTCAATGAATAAAGACGATCTTAAAAGGTATCAACATACTGTTTCATGCAAGGATACTGACTCAATTCCCAAAGTATATAATGCTGGCCACACTATTACCCTAGAGGGAAAGGATTTTCAAGTCATGCATAATGGTATATTAGTTCTGAAAGACAAGCATTATGGAGAATTTAATATCCGTATTATTGAAAAACTAAAAGGGCATCATGAGCCACAAGAAGAAAAAGTTTTTTATGAATTTTTAAAAGAAATAAAACCTAACTCAACGATGTTAGAATTAGGAAGTTTCTGGGGTTATTATTCTATGTGGTTCAATATGGAGGTAAAAAATGCAGTAAACTTTTTAATCGAACCCATTTTCGAAGTATTAGAAATTGGAATAAATAATTTTACAGCAAATAAATTAAATGGAAATTTTTTACAAGGCAGCATCGGGGAAACGAGTATAGATAATGTGAATTTCAACCATTGGGATGGAAGTACGCATATCGTCAATCAATATACTGTTGACGAGTTATTCAAAAACCAAAACCTTGATCACCTTGATATATTGCATGCAGATATACAAGGAGCAGAATATAAAATGTTATTAGGAGCTACTAATAGTTTAACCAAAAAGAAAATAGGCTACCTCTTTGTCTCGACTCACTCGGATTCATTGCATAGATTATGTATAAAAGTCCTAAAAAATCATAAATATCAAATCATTATTTCCATATACCCCTTCGAAAGCTTTAGTGTAGATGGATTTATTTATGCAACAAATCCGGCTTATGAAAATCAGAGGAAAAATTATATAACTAGAGTAAAAATTTCTCCCTACAAAAGAATGAGACTACTGTTAAAGGCACGGCTCAAAGCCGATTGGATACACATAAGTCATCATTGTCAAAATTTATTCAAAAATATAACACATTGTTAAAAATACTTCTAAAAATCTTATCAGACCCTTCATATAGAAGGGCAATACGCCTCCTTCATCTGATAAAAGGTTTTCACAAAATCCAAGGATGGTTAAGTCCAATTGAAGCTGCACATTTATTTTATTTTGCAAAAAAGTGTTCTCCTCAAAGTATTGTTGTTGAAATAGGTAGCTGGAAAGGAAAAAGTACATTCTGTCTGGCCAAAGGGCTGAATAGCGGACAAATTTTTGCTATTGACCCCTTTGATTCATCAGGTGAAGAAGAAAGTAATAGAGTATATAAAAAATTTAATAAAGGAAAAAATTTGTTAAGACAATTTGAAAGAAATATGGAAAACTATGGATTGCATACCAAAGTGACACCGCTAAAAGGGTATTCTAAAAATTTTGTAAATTTTTTTCACAATATAGATTTCTTATTCATTGATGGAGACCATAGCATTGAAGGTTGCCTTTTTGATTATGAAAACTACAGTAATAAAATTCCTAAAGGAGGTTTGATCGCTTTTCATGATTTTTATCCTCACAGAAAATTCTTAGGCCCAACATGGGTAGTAGAAAACAAAGTTATTCCTTCAAATGAATACCAATTACTGGGTACTTTTGATTCTTTATGGGTAGGAAGAAAAAAATAATCTTTTATCCTGGTTATACTACTTTAGAAGTAAAACAGAAATAAATAGTTTGTGTATCAACTCCCAATTTCTGCAATTATTACTTCCACCAATGAAGGGGAGTCATTGGAAGTACTATTAAAAACTATTCAATTTTGTAAAGAAATAATCGTCATTGACCTCACATCAGAACACGAAACCAAAGCAGTGGCAGAAAGATATGCAACTAAATATATTCCACATAAAAAAGTTGTGGTTGTTGAATATGTTAGGAAAAAAATAAAAAATATCGCTATCCATGACTGGATACTTTTCTTAGACCCAGATGAATTTTTAACTCCTCAAATAAATGATAATTTACAAAATATATTTTCATCTGACCTAAACCGGATTGGAATAATTGAATTGCCATGGCGGTTCAATTTTTTAGGCAAACCTCTCAAAGGAACTATATGGGGCGGGGATAGAAAAAAGAGTGCCCTCGTTCATCGAGAACGAGTAATTTGGCACAACTACGTTCATCAAGGAATTGAGATTAAAGATGGGTTTCGCAGTTATACAATTGAAAACATCAATAATAACTATATCCATCATAACTGGGTGCAAAGTATCCCAAAATTTATAGAAAAACATTTACGATATATTTGTGAAGAGGGGAAAACAAGGCATCAAAAAGGTGTCAGGTACTCTTTTAACAGCCATCTCCTATACACTTTAAGAGCTTTCAAATCATGCTTTTTTGATGCAAAAGGCTACCGGGATGGTTTGATTGGCTTTGGGCTTAGCTGTTTCTGGGTGTGGTACGAATATAGCTGCTGGGCTTCCCTGAGGAAATACCAAAAACAAATTGAAAATCCAACCAAAGCAACTTGAACTTACCAGATAGTATTTTAGAAATTTCATCTATGGATAAAGATTCCCTTAACATAGGAGAAACTCAAAATGGTTTATATCCTGCAAAGCCTGAATGGCCAAAAATTTCTATTATAACACCATCCAAAAACCAAGGGATTTATATTGAACAAACCATCCGTTCCATTATTCTTCAAAATTATCCAAATATAGAGTACATCATAATTGATGGAGGCAGTATTGACCAAACAGTGGACATTATTAGAAAGCACTCGTCCTCTTTATCTTATTGGATCAGTGAATCTGATAATGGGCAAAGCCACGCAATAAATAAAGCTCTAAAAAAGGCAACTGGTAAATATGCTACGTGGATTAATTCAGATGATTTATTAGCTCGAGATGGTTTGTCAAAAATGGCTGATGCTATAATTAACCACCCTGATATAGACTTATTTATAGGCGATATGATCATGTTGAATAAAAATGGGGAGTTAGAAAACAAAAGTGAACAATATGAAAGCTCTTTTACACTTGTAAATCAGTTGGCTTCTTTTCCCTATGTCCAACCAGCTTGTTTCTTTAAAATGGATTTTGTTAAAAAATTAGGTTGGATAGATGAAAGATTTCATGTTACAATGGATCTTGACCTATTCCTTAGAATATTATTAGCTGGTGGGAAAATAAAAAGGATCAACCAAGCCATCGGAATTTTCAGGGTTCAACCTGCTGCAAAGACCAACACCTTTTCTAAACAATGGGAAGTGGAAAGGAACATAGTATTCAGCAAATTTTTAAGGAGTATAAAAATAGACAGGTCAATTATTGAAAAGCTGATTAATTTAAATGTATATATAGACGAAAGTGATGTTTATGAAGTAAACCTGTCAATACCTCAAGCAGAAATAGTATCATCCGTAAAGATTTTCCTGACTGATACTATCTTCATGTTTTTCTGGAGTAACAGATTTCGTGACGTTCACCAGTTTATCTGTCAAATGGAAATTTATTTTCCTCAATGGGTTGGGACACCAATTAAAAAAATAAAAATGAAGGCTTACTTGTCCATCCATCCTTTTTCCAGGATAGCCCTCAACTCCTTGCTTAAAATTTACAGGTTATTAAAAACATTATTATAGAGAGTTGGAATAACCTACCTTATCAGCACCATTTTACCTACCCCGCCTTTAAAATATTTATCTATTTTTTCCTGCTGGTATTTTTCCCTTTCTGTTCCAGTTTTCTCATTGATCGAAAACCGGTAGAGATAGACCCCGTTCGCCAGCCGGTCACCATATTCATCTCTCCCATCCCAAGCAAAGTCAGTCATATTAGTGCCAACTCTCAAAGGTCCCAGTTCCATTTCGTCTATCTCTTTTACGATTCTTCCCGAAACGGTCATTATCTGCAATTTATAATCTGTGGGGGTTTCCCTGCCCGTGAGCGTATAAATGAAACGGGTAGATGTTGAAAACGGATTGGGGTAATTGATCAAATTTGAAATGGCATCTTTATTACTGATTTCAAAGCTCACCTTGTAGTCAAATTTTCCAGACACATTCCCTGTCACGTCTGTTCCCTGCACCAATAATTCATAAATCCCATCCAATTTGAAGTCTGGGCGATACTCTACCCTTGCTTCGTTCTTGCCATTTGCAATTGCCGGAAAAAATATTGTTTCATCACCGTCAAGAGGGATAATATCTGCCAATTGATCAGTCGGTGTTTTAATAAATAAGTTGATATTAGAAGTATCGTTCAAACCGAGAAATGGATTTTCATCCTTTAGCGAGATGATAATCAACGGCTCCGGTGCCACCAAATCTCCATCCATCAAATGTTGCCCATCAAATGTAATTTCCAGCAAAGGGTTTTTATTATCTTTCTCAACAAAAAACTGGTCAATCAAAAAATTATTCAAATGCGACAATTCTGGTTGATCGTCATTTGGGTTTACTTCAACATTAATGCTTTGTAGCCCACTCAATGATTTAGAATCAAAGGACAAGATGGCGTTAGTCACTTGGTTTGCCTTTAATTCTTCTATTCTATTATAGATTTCATCTCCTTGATTTTGCTGATTAAAGACATTATATTTAATTAAAACACTATCCGCGTCATTATCAGAGATGTTCTCAAGGGCATACTCGACCGAAAATATTTCACCTTGTTGGAGCGTGTCTTTATGGAATTCATAAAGGCTCGAAGGGCTGACGGCCAATTCAGGTACACCATCATAAACCACCCTCCAATTTTCAAGGTTACGGGCAGTTCTATCCGTTTCATCGTTGATGGTAAACGACAATTTCAAATAAGGGAACTGTTGCGCATCAATATCATCCAAGTCAAATATTTTTTCCTGAATTCCTTCTACCAATAATGAATCAACATTTTGATCAAGGTTAATTCCATAAACGGAAAGCATGATAGTATCATTTTCAGTACCGATTACCGATAGTTCATCCCAATTAAATTCATCCCATCTTTTAGCCGGGCCAATTAAAGTCGAAGCCGCTCCCCCTTCAGTCACAAATTCTGGAAATGCTTGCTCCACAATTGGTTCATCATTGATGTCATTAGCAATACTTTCTGCTAAAGCCCCTCCCCCTTCCTGAAAAATAAAAACATAAGGAACTGCTCCTTTTTCCTCTAATTTACGAATTTTAGTTGCACCTCGTTCTTCAAGTACGGAGAATAAATTTTTCCCAAATAAAAGCGAGTCAACAGCCCATTCTTCTGGCGAATAATCTGCATCAATATTTTTTTGGACTGAATAAAAAATAACGTACCAATTATCTGGTACTATGTTTTCAATAAAATTAATTAAATTCTCTCTATCCTCTGAATCATTAGTTTCATAAATCCAAGGACAAATTACATTATTCGCAGGAACTGATCCATGAGCCCCGCCTATTGGAGGAGTAAACCAGTTTGGATACCATACTGGGTTAATTAGGATCATTTGTATTCCTTGGTCAACAAGCCATGGCCAAGGGCAACCAATTGGCTGTCCACTGACTACAAACTGAGGTGGGTCACCAGATTCGTATACCTTATTTTTCACCCTCACATCATGTAAATTAGCTACAAAACTAATATCCCGATCTTCCTCCACCAATTTTAACCCCTCATATTCATTATCCAAATATTGCCCAAAATCCGACTGGTTCCACCCCTCCTTCCCTTCTAAATAAACAAAAGAACTCGCACTCCAATTAAACCCCGCCACCGCAGAAACACTATCAGGACTGACCCGCCAATAATAAACCTCCTCCTCTTGCAGGTTAATGTTCGGCTGCCATTTCAACAGCCCACCTGCTTGCTCGATCTCATATTGCATTAAATACGGGCTATCAAAAGTTTCGATAGTATCCATTTGGAATATATATTTCTGGGTCGAGACCAAAGGATCATAGGTAGAAGCAGTAAGGGTAAGGTCTTGATAACCAACAATGGCAAACTCATAAGGATATACTGCCTTTACGCCGTTGTTCTGAATAAAAAAAGTAAATCCTTTTTGGCCAGAAAAATCAGTGAGTTCATTGTTTGCTTCTGCCACTGGAGCGGGCATTTCAACCAATACGCCTTCTTTATCCAATTCGATATGCAGTTTATTCAATCCAAGCGAGGCTTCCCCCAAAGTGGGCAGGTCGTAACTCAGCGAAATACGATTCAGCGGAACGGCGACCCTATCTTTTTTCAACTCCACTATACTGTTATCAGGCAATTCTTGATTAATCACCAAATCAATTGAATCATTTTGCACAGTTGCCTTGCCTATATTGATCAGGTCAAACTCCAATTTAAAGTTATCTGTAGTTACATTGACAATGCTGGGTGTAATTTTCACGGAAGAAAAATCAGCAACATAATCTGGCCCTTCGAAATTGTTCAACCGCAAGGCGGGATCACCATTCAATGTGACTTGCTGTACTAAGATTCGATCACCAAAGCTAGAGCTTTCCAAATATTCATTGGTGCCTCTCAATATATCACCAATTGGCTTTCCATATAAATCATTTCCCATCATTGAATAAACTTGCCTTGTATAACTGTTCAACGAAGAAATAAAACCTGCGCCAGTTGATGCTACAAATCCGATGGCAGCCCCGTCCTTGAAAAGCACGAACCGCTCGCTTACCCCTTTGGTCGTGGTGTGTATGCCCCCGATATAGCAACCTAAAGAAAACATCAATGGATACCTGCCTTTATTCTCATAATTGACAGGATTATCAATGTTGAAATCAAACGTGTTCACACCACTGTGACCAAAAAAAGTAATTACAGATAAACCGCCGTTGATTAGGTTGAATATGGCATCGTTGGTAGAAATTTGAACAGGATCAGAACTGCTTTTAAAAAAACTATGGACATCTGCTCCATACTCACTGATTTCAATCGAACTCTTCATCCCATCCAGATTATTCCTTATGATTGATTGTTCTGAAGCATTTCCCCCACCTCCAAGGTGCAAAACCCTTTTCATCCATAACCTATCCTCGATCGTCGAAGGCAAATTTGTCAATCCCTCATGTTCTTTTATTTTTTTCAGGTAAATAGCTATTTCGCCAGGATTTTCCACAGGTAGCCTTCCAATCGAAAAAAAAGGTGCAACAGCTCCTTTTTCAGACATCAACAAATTGTCCGATCCAGGTGTACCAAAGCTAGGCACGTAGTAAGTAGCGTTATTGGCATGGGCAAGTTGACTATTCGTCCTTGTTCCAGGATATTCCCTGCCCTTTCCCAAGATGAAAAGATAAGAAGGGTCGGGTAAATAGGGTTTTACAAAAAGCCCAAAATTCCTCAATGCCAAACTATGCCGGTTCAAGCCCCATCCAAACTGGTCATACAATTGTTGAACCTCTACGATTAAGGGTTTATAATTCCCGCCAACTATGCTGCTCCGGTAATCGGAATACAACTGAACTTGATTGATTCCTTGGCCATCATCAAACAGTCGTTTATTGGAAAGTATCAGATAATTCGCATCGATTCCTGAATAATCAGTGAAAGAAACAGGTTGTATCGAAGCAGGAGATTTAAATGCAGTTGAAGCTGCTAAAATCATTTTATGGCTTTCAATGCCAGTGTAAACAGTCATTTCCACCAGCCCATTCTCTACAAGCGCTTCCATCCTGCTGTTATTGGTCAAATCAAACAATATAGGAGCGTTTGTGCCTGAGTCAAAATCAGTGATTTCGATGTATCTCTTAACATTGGAGGTGCCTACACGGAAGGTAAAAGTATTGTTGTTGTCAGCATTGAATAGGCGAGGATAAGTTAAAACCAGGTTACTGACTCGTTGCTTATCAACATTATCTGTTATTCCTTGAAAATTTATGGTTACAGAAGAATTAAGTTGGGCACTTTCAATCCCCAAATTCAATTGACGTACTTCAAAATTGCTGAATTCGTCCGTTGTCAATAATGACCCGTTAAGACTGATTTCTTGTTTATGGGGTTTTGCATTTCCAGAATACCTTATGTGCAGGTTGGCCTGTGGCCCGCCTGCATAGACAGAGGTTGGTTCCAAAATAAATTCCTGCACATTCTTCAAACTGCTACTAAAACCCTCTGCCCTATTGAAAGTAGAGGAATAAACATAATTGTACCCTTCTTGTGCCCAATTTGTATGATACTCCCCCACCAATTCCTCCATGTAATATTCCTCCTTTTCCGGCAAATCGGTCAAATCATTTTGAACCTCCTCAAACCGCAAGGGCGACCCAATATCCGTCCAGGTCAAAAAATAGGCGGAGGTATCGGTGAACAAACTGTACAGCGGGTTCATCATTTCCTCATCGGGGTTTTGGAACAGGTGACGGTCCAATTCTGATTGGTTTTTTTGCCCATAAAATTCGATGCGGTCGGAAATGCCAAAAATACCATCTGTGGTTGTATACACTGGAACTTCTTCGCCGTTGTGAAACAGTTGGTACTGATTGCCGGGAATCTGGTCAACCGGAATACCAGCGCCAGTAAGTTGCTGGTTGTCAAGTTGGTAAATGCCATCCTCGGCTACCATTATCTTAAAATAGCTCTGGTCAAAATTGATCCATTCATTGCCGTACAAGGTATCTAAACCATTTATGATCTGGGCGGAAAGGGAAGTGAAAAACAGGGAAAGGAAGGCTATAGAATAAAGTATCGTTTTCATCAATTCAGGTGTATTTAAGTTGGAATAGGTATTTTGCAAACCTATTGCCAAAAATAAGGGAAAAGTAGATAGGTATGAAAAATTGAGAACTTGAAAGGGTGTTAAGTAACTCAAACGTAGCGTTCAATACATTTAAGGATTGCTTGCGTCGATCCATTGTTATTTTGGATAAAGCTCTCGACCTGGCTTCTTGCCGAAGCGTATGTCTCATCCTGATTCAAATCCTGCATAACCCTAATCATCTCATTTTGTGATTTTACAGAAAAATGTCCGCCCATGTTCATCATCTCAGCGGCCTCTTTAAATTTTTGCCATTTGGGGCCATAGACAACAGGCAGCCCGAATGCCATCGGTTCCAAAGTATTATGGATGCCCTTGCCAAACCCTCCCCCAATATAAGCAACCTTGCCATAGTAATATAGCTTTGATAAAATGCCGATAGAATCAATCAACAATACTCTCTTTCGTGGGTCAACTCTCTCAATATCAGCAGAATAAAGCATCGTTTCACTCCCAAATCGCTCTATTATTTCATCAATACGGTGCTTTGAAATATCGTGGGGCGCTATTAAAATTTTCCACTTTTCAAATCCCGAATCCTGCAAAATAGCAGAAATGATTTCTTCATCTTTTGCCCAAGTGCTTCCGCAAACTAAAATTGGGTTTTGCCCACAGAATTTTGCAATTAGTGGAAACTCGATTGTTTGTTGCGCAATCTCCACCACCCGGTCAATGCGGGTATCCCCAGTCACATGCACATTTTTGATACCCATCTCATTCAATAATTGTTCAGATCCTTTTTCCTGCACAAATATTTCATCAAAACACCCCAACATCTGCCGATACAAATTTCCATACCATTTGAAAAAAGGCTGGTTCTTTCGAAAAATGGCAGAAATTAGAAAGGTTGGGACTCCCATTTTCTTTAATTGAAAAAGAAAATGATACCAGAATTCATATTTTACAAAAATGGCCAAGCTAGGTTTTACGATTTCTAAAAACCCTCTTGCATTCGCGGCATTATCGGGGGGCAAATAAAACACCCAATCGGCCACTTTATTATCTTTCTGTATTTCATAACCAGAAGGGGAAAAAAAGGTGAGTAATATCTTGATGTCAGGATGTTCTTTCCTCAATGCTTCCAATACCGTCCTGCCCTGCTCAAATTCGCCCAAGGAAGCGCAGTGCATCCACACAACACGCTGGGGATCAGTCTTTTGAAAGGAAAATTTTTCTTCTAAATTATTGAAAAGGTATTTTCTTCCACTCACCCATTTTCCCGCTTTTTTATTAAAAAAGGAAGCCAATGAAATGGCAAAAAAATAGGCGCTCGTAATTAGATTGTAAAAAAAAAGTGACATGAAAAAATAGCAACAAAATCCAGATTTAAGGTGTCGGACGCCTTTCGAGGCGTCAGACACCAAGACCACTAATACCTAATCTCCCCCGAATCCTCTCCAAGATAAAATGGCAATAACCACCCAATCCGGAATCCGTAGGCAAGATCAAGCCGGCTCTCCGTATCTGCCGATCGGGTATCGAAATTGTAGCTGCGGCGATTTTTTGTAAATGCTTGGGTCAACTCAAGCCCAGCAAAAAAATTAATGCGGCGTAATTTTCCAAGGTGCTGATAACCAATGAATTCGGTAATCCCCACACCGTTGGTCAACCTGTCGTATCCTTTTTTATAATCATCGTTCAATTGTGAAATAAAGACTTGGGGGTCATCCTGAATCCTGATTTTGTGCTGAAAAAGACCAACCCCAATAGTCGCCCTGATGCCCGACCTGCCCTCTTTTCCCAACCTGAACAGTTTACCAAAATGGGCATCTATGTTCATTCCCCTTTGCCTTAAATCGATGGTTGCAATTGCACCACCATCCCCAAAAATCAACCCATCTTCATTCTTTACCACGGCAATAACATCTTCTTCCACATTGTTCCCAAAAGAAATAACTCCCTGCGCACCGAATATCAAATCTTTGGAAGTAATATAATCCATACCCAGACCGAAACTCATGTGATTCCCAAACCGATCACCCAGATCGGCACCACTTCCATGACCACCGAACAGCATATTGACAGTCAATGCTTTGCCGTTGTTGTTTTTAGGAGTATTTTGATAATACCGGGGAACTTGAGCGGAAGCCTGACTTGCCATTCCGAAAAGGAAACAGGCCAGAAAAAGGAAAGGAAAATATTCAATTATTGATCTGTAAATATTCTTCGTTTTCATAAATAATGATTTCAGTTTTAGTTTTCTAAGTAATAAAGGTTAATTATTTGCATTCTCCATCTTGCCATTTAGTCACCCCGGCTTTTTCTGCTTCACAAATATTGCTATAAGTCTTGCCATCACAACCACAAACGGGTTTATAGATTTTTTCACATCCACGGCTGGGGTCTATTTTGTCAGGGTCGATACATTGCTCGCATTCACCTTCCTCCCAAAAACGGACACCTGCCTTTTCCGCTTCGCAAACATTGCTATACTTTTTGCCATCGCAGCCGCAGACTGGTTTGTATTCCCTGGTGCATCCTTTGTTTTCATCAATCTTGCTCACGTCAATGCAATCATTGCATGCACCCTCGACCCACTTCATCACACCTGCCGCACCAGCTGCACATGAGTTGCTATAAGTTACATTATTGCAACCGCAGACCGGCGCATATTCCATCGTACATATCGCTTCTGGATCAATCTTCCTGGGATCTATACAAGTGCCGCATTTTCCAGGCGAATATTTGATGACTCCAGCTTTTTCTGCTTCGCAACTATTGCTATAAGTTTGACCGTTGCAGCCACAAACAGGTCGGTATTCTTTGGTACAACCCTGATCTGGATTTATTTTACCCGCATCAATGCAACCGTCATTCCCTGAGGAACGGCTTTTGTCACAAGTAGCTGCCAAAAACAAAATAGACAGGACCGTAATGAAATAAAGGGTATACTTTTTCATAAGAAGTTGGTTTAGCAAAATGGAAATAAATCACAATTTACTGAATAATTTTTTTCCCATCACAAAATATTGAAATACAATGCTTTTGGGATAAATACCTTGCCTGTTTGACTGTGGTGAAATGCGCACTCTTTCGATGAGTTTGCCAATTTCCAGTCTTTTTTTAATAAATGTGACCAAAGCCAGAAAAAAAGAAAAGAAGGCCCCAACCACTGCCTGCGCAAAAAGCCACTTACGCTGCATCAAAAAAGTTATCGCTGCCGCTCCATCCATCATGAAGCGAATCGGTATGACATAAGCCAAACGGAGGGCGTTTTCATTTTTGAGAAGGAGGTAATAATTGTTCCTGAAATTAAGGTAAGCTTTATAAGGTGATTGGTATGTCAATGTCCCTCCTCCAAAATGATAAACGACAGATTTTGGTGTGAACATGATTTTGTACCCTGCCCTTTTCAACCGCCAACACAAATCTATTTCTTCCATGTGCGCAAAAAAATCATCATCAAAACCGCCGAAGGTTTTATAAAGTGGTGCTCGCACGGCCATGCATGCCCCAGAGGCCCAAAATATTTCCGTCTCCTGATCGTATTGCCCCTGGTCTTTTTCAATCGTGTCAATCATCCGGCCCCTGCAAAATGGATAACCCAAAAAATCGATCCAGCCACCTGCTGCTCCTGCATGTTCAAAATGGTCTTGCTTCCTGTGCGACCTGATTTTTGGCTGGACAGCAGCAATGTCCCTGCTCGACTCAAATAATTCGATCATTGGTTCCAACCACCCTGCGGTCACTTCAACATCTGAATTCAACAGGACAAAATATTCTTCCTCCAAATCTTTAAGAGCCAGGTTGTACCCTTTTGCAAAACCATGATTCTGCTTTAATTCTATAAGTTTGGTATCTGGGAAGTTTTTTCTCATAAAAGCCACCGAACCATCCTTGCTGGCATTATCAGCCACGTAAATATTGCAATTGGGATAAGAAGTTTTGAGCACTGATGGTAAATAGCTCCCTAACAGTTTTTCCCCATTATAATTTAAAATAACGACTGCCACAGATGGCAATGCCTGGACTTTCATTTTTTGAATATCACGGTCTGCTTTCTTCAACTGCTCTTCAACCTCCTGCTTATCTTTCTCAATCTGCAATTTCAATGAGTCCAAATCTGCCAATTTCGCATCGGCACGAATAAAATCAACCAGTTCTACTTTTATGGAATCGTCATAAATGGTTTTATTAAAATCGAAAATATTGACCTCGATCGTCCGGTTTGACGAGTTCTTCAGAGTTGGCCGGTTACCAATATAAAGCATTGCTTTGTGCCGCTCATTGTCATAAATTGCATAGGCTGCGTACACCCCATCTGCCGGGATCAGTTTGTGTTTTTCGTTTATCTGTAAATTGGCAGTTGGATAGCCCATTTTACCGCCGATTTGCTGGCCTTTCACGACTTTTCCCGAAAGGGTGAAATAGTGGTTCATCAACTTGGCTGCATTCGCTACATCCCCTTTTTCCAGCGACTCTCTTATTTTGGTTGAACTGACCGTTATTTCGTTGACCTCCTTTTTTTCTATTTCCACAACTTTGTACCCAGCGTTTTTTTCATGCCATTTCAAGTAATTAATATCCCCCCGCCGGTTCAACCCAAAGCGGTGGTCATAACCAATGACAATGTGTTGGGGATTGAATTTCGAGACCAGGAAACGTTGAATGTACTCATCCGCACTCTGTTGTGAAAATTCAAAAGAAAAAGGCACGATAACCAGATGGTCAACGCCAAGCTTTTCGATCAAATCCACCTTTTCCTCCGTGGAGGTGATCAATCTTAAAGAATTGTCTTTTGGATAAACAATTTGACGTGGGTGGGGATGAAAGGTAATGATGATGCTTTCCCCTCCGTTGGCGATGGCCAGGTCTTTTACTTTCCTAATAATTTTCTGGTGGCCAATGTGCATCCCGTCAAAAGAGCCTATTGTGATAACGGCATTGCGGAATGGTGGCAGGTTGTTCAGGTCTCTATACACTCTCATGGCTACAAAAGTACATCCACAGAATATAAAATGATAAATGTAAAATGATAAAGTGCTCCCTGCCTTAACCGTTGACTATCAAGCCATTAGGCTCAACCTACTTTTATATTTTACATTTTGTCGGTAAAACATGTCAACCACATGGGTTAAAATAAAACAGCCTGCTTGATTGAAGGATAATGTTCTTAACTTTGAGTTTAAATAATCCAAGTTGCGATAAGTACAGATCAAGATTAAAGGATCTATTGGTTTGAAGGTGTTTTGGTCTTCCGGGGCGTCTTTATACCAATAAACCATACACCGGTAGACCGGTTTCCATTTCAGATATGGATTCATCGCAACCTTAAGTTAAATAAATGTAGCGCAATTTAGGGCGCAACTTGAAGTTGCACTCTAAATTAAACGGACTTCGTTCACATAAATGGAAATAGAAAAACAAAAGGTAGTCGAGGCATTATACACCGTAATTGACCCAAATTCAGGGAAAGATATTATCAAAGCCCGCATGGTGGAGCAACTACAGGTGGATGGCAACAATGTCAACTTCAACTTGATCTTGCCTTCATTGAATGGCCCAAACAAACAAAACTTGATTTTTGATTGCGTTGGTGCAGTGAAAGAAACCTATCCTGAAGCGGAGGTCAACGTGCATGTGGTCGCCAAAACCCCCAATTCACAAGCCAGTCCTACACCAATCTCCCAAGTCAAAAATATCATTGCCATTGCTTCTGGAAAAGGTGGTGTAGGTAAATCAACCGTCGCTACCAATATTGCCCTTGGCCTTAAGCAACTAGGCGCCAAAGTCGGTTTGGTGGATGCCGACCTTTATGGCCCCTCCATCCCAACCATGCTCGGATTGAAAGGATCCCGCCCCAAAGTTGTGGATGTTGATGGCAAACCGAAGATAACGCCCCTCAGAGTCTATGACATGCAGGTAATGTCCATTGGGTTTATCATTGAACCACAACAAGCTGTGGTATTACGTGGCCCAAGGTTGGCAGGAATTATCAAACAGTTTTTTAATGATGTATTGTGGGAGCCCTTGGATTACCTGATCGTTGATCTGCCACCAGGTACTGGAGACATTCAACTTACCTTGGTTCAAACTGTTCCAGTCACTGGTGCCGTTATGGTAACAACCCCACAGGATGTAGCAGTTGCGGATGCAGTGAAAGCGATGAACATGTTTCTTTTACCGTCGGTAAATGTTCCAATATTAGGAGTGGTCGAAAATATGTCTTGGTTTACGCCCGAAGATTTACCAGACAGGAAATATTATTTGTTCGGTGAGGGCGGTGGCAACCAGTTGGCAAAAATGAGCAACAGCCCCTTACTTGGACAAGTACCGATTGTTCAGGGAATCAGGGAAGGGGGAGATAAAGGCAAGCCAATCATCACAGACTCTGATTCAATCGTTGCCAGTTCATTTATGAATGTGGCCAAAAGCATTTCCGAACAGGTGTCAATCCGCAACGAACATGCAGAGCCAACACAAGTCGTGAAAATGCAAAGCTGATCCTTTTAATTTCCTGCCTACCGGCAAACAGGTTAGTTACTTATTACTTTCCTGCTTGCCGGCAGGCAGGTTACTTTTTACTTGAAAATAATGGAAGTACAGGAAAAACAGGCATTGATGCAAAAAATTGACGAGGCGTTGAATGATCTCCGTCCTCACCTGGCAGCTGACGGAGGTGATGTTGAAGTCATTGACTTGACCGACGATATGACCGTCAAAGTAAAATGGTTGGGCAATTGCGAGAATTGTTTCATGTCAATTATGACCATGAAAGCTGGGGTAGAGCAAACCATTAAAAATAAATTCCCTGTTGTCAAAAATGTTGAAGCCATCAATGGTGTTGAAACCCCGGAATAATAGCATAGCTCGAATATCTCGGAACTTAAGAACTGTTGTATCATGGAGAGACTAATTAATGTAGATAAGGAAATATTAGGTGGCACACCTGTATTTATGGGAACTAGGGTACCCATAAAAAATTTATTCGATTATTTGGAAGAAGGGGAAGCGGTTTCCGAATTTCTGAAAGATTTCCCAACAGTAAAAAAGAAACAAGTAGATGATATCTTACAAATTTCGCATCAACTAATTATACGATTCTAAACACCTCATTTACAGTATATTAAAAAATGAAAACTGCCTCACACAGGCACAATGCACTACAAATTCCACAATGACCCGCCAGCAACTTTTTGAGCAGATAATCACAAAACGATCCTTCCTTTGCATTGGACTTGATTCAGATCCTGCTCGCATCCCAAAACATTTATTGAGCTTGGAAGACCCCGTTTTTGAATTCAACCGTCAGATCGTAGAAGCCACTCATGACCTTTGCGTAGCATACAAACCCAACCTTGCATTTTACGAGGCGCAAGGGGCAGATGGTTGGAGGAGCCTCGAAAAAACATTGCAAATTATCCCAGAAAATATATTCACCATTGCTGATGCTAAACGAGGCGACATCGGAAATACTTCCCGACAATATGCTAAAGCATTTTTTATAAATTTAAATTTCGATTCCATCACCGTCGCACCATACATGGGGCAGGACAGTGTTGAACCTTTTCTCGGATTTGAAAACAAATGGGTTGTTTTATTGGCCCTGACCTCCAACAAGGGCAGCCACGATTTCCAATTTGCGAACCAGGACAATGGCGAGCCACTTTTTGAAAAAGTAATGAAAAAGGCACAGGAATGGGGGTCGCCTGACAACTTGATGTTCGTGACCGGAGCCACTCATCCTGAAAAATTCGAGGAGATAAGGCGAATCGCCCCAGACAATTTTCTACTTGTCCCAGGTATCGGTGCACAAGGCGGTGACTTAAAGGAAGTTTGCCGTTATGGTATGAATAAACAAGTTGGCCTTTTGGTCAATTCTTCCAGAGGCATAATTTTCGCAGGTGACGGAGAAGACTTCGCCCAGCAAGCAAGACAAGCGGCACTTGAAATTCAACAGCAAATGTCACAAGTTTTGGATAATTTTACCGTTTGAGGAGTCAGGGGTCAGAGACATGAGACGCAGGGAGGTGTTGACCAAAAGTTATTAATAGTTGTTTTCAAAAATATATTATGCGCCAAGTTTTCTGAATCAACCTGACTCCTGACTCCTAAAAACCTGACTCCTCTTCACATTCACAATTAAAAATTACTCATGTCATGAGAAAGTTATTTCAGATTTTCGCCCTTTCCATTATCCCAGCGCTGGGATTTTCACAACATTTGGAAGCAGGCATCCTGGTGGGCACGTCCAATTACATTGGTGACCTTTCCAACAATTCAAGCAACATATATTTAGGAGAGAGCAAACTCGCATTTGGGGTTTTAGCAAAATACAACATCAACTATAGGTTTGCAGTACGCGCAGGGCTGAATTATATGAATGTCTCTGGCAGTGATGCAAACGTGAAAAACGACGATTTTGTTAGAACGAGGAATTTGAGTTTCAATTCACGAATCATGGAGTTCTCCCTGATCGGTGAATTTAATTTCCCTGGCTACCAGGCTTATGGGTTGGCCATGCCTGTTTCACCCTATTTGTTTGGTGGAATTTCATTTATCAATTACAAGCCCCGAGCACGCTATGAAGGCAACTGGGTAGACCTGCAACCCCTTGGCACAGAAGGTCAAGGAATGGCGGGAAGGGATGCAAAATACAGTTTAAGTGACATAGCCATTCCTTTTGGAATTGGCGTAAAATACGCACTGACCGACAAGATCAACCTTGGCCTTGAACTTGGTGCACGATATGCGCTGACCGATTACCTTGATGATGTTGGCGGCACTTACGTTTCCTTTAGTGAACTCTCAGCTGGCAATGGGGAAATGGCCGCAGCCCTTGGTAACCGCACCGGAGAATTGCTTGAAAACAACGAGCCAGTCGTTGTCGAAACAGGTACCCAACGGGGCGACCAAAAAAGCAATGATTGGTTTTTCATTCTCGGTGCCACAGTAACTTATAATTTTATGGACAACGGGCTGATGGGCAGCCGGGGGAGGTCGAGGAAAAAAGCAGGGTGCAAGACTGGGTTTTAGGGCGCTACAATCAAACCGATAAAAAAAGTGGCAATGAATTATAATTCATTGCCACTTTTTTATCGGCTGGAAGTTGAAGACACAATGCAAGTTGAGTGATGGCCATAACCAATATAAAAAGGCGAATGGCATAGCACTCAAATAACTGTCAATTATTCTTTCGATCAAATGCTCGCCCGACTAATCACAATTCTCTAATCAACTAATCACTACACTAAAAATATTTGAAACTCTGTCCATGCTCAATCTTGAGCAAGGTTTCGTAGATCAATTTGATCACATTTTTTACATCGGATTTGTGCGCCATTTCCACAGTAGTATGCATATACCGGAGCGGTAATGAAATCAATGCTGATGGCACCCCTCCATTACTGTAAGCAAAAGCATCGGTGTCAGTTCCAGTAGAACGCGAAGCAGCTTCACGTTGCACAGAAATCTTGTTTTCTTTAGCAGTATCAATAATCATTTCAAGTAATTTATTGTGAACTGCCGGAGCATAAGTCACAGATGGCCCATCCCCACATTTCACATCTCCAATCCTTTTCTTTTCCACCAGTGGTGTGTTGCTATCATGCGTCACGTCGGTCACAATGGCCACATTTGGTTGGATCGTGTCCGCAATCATTTGAGCCCCTCTCAGACCGATTTCTTCTTGCACAGAATTAACGACGTACAAAGAATATGGCAGTTTGACATTGTTTTCTTTAATCAAACGAGCTACCTCTGCGATGCAAAAACCACCCATCCTATTATCCAATGCCCGACCAACATAATAGCGGTCGTTCAACGTCATAAACTCATCTTCGTAGGTAATTACACAACCCACGTGGATATTCATTTTCTCCACCTCTTTTTTGTCTTTCGCCCCAACATCAATGAAAATGTTACCCGCTTTTGGTGTCAGCTTTGATTCAGCAGTACGGGTATGGATGGCCGGCCACCCAAATACACCTTTTACGATTCCTTTTTTTGTGTGGATATTCACTCTTTTGGAAGGCGCAATCTGGTGATCACTGCCACCATTCCTTATGACGTGGATAAATCCTTCATCAGTAATAAAATTAACGAACCAGGAAATCTCATCGGCATGGCCTTCGATCACAACTTTGTAACCAGTACCTGGATTGATTATCCCATAAGCGGTTCCATAATTATCCAAATGCCATTCATCAATATAAGGATCAATGTAGTTCAGCCAAAGCTTTTGACCTGGTGCTTCAAATCCTGTTGGAGAGGCATTGTCTAAATAGGTTTTGAGGAATTTTTCTGAATCGGCCGTTATCAATGACATCTATTTATCGCTTGTTTAAAACTCCCAGTCTCACTTTGGCCACCAGGAATTTGGTTGATGAAATTATTAATTAAAGTCAAAATGTAAAATGATGAATGTAAAATCTAAAAGTTTAAACGTGTCCAAGCAATTTTAAAGAATTGAAAATCAATTAATTACTGGGTGGCTATCACTAAAAACTCATCACTCACTCCCCCCCACTTGCGTCCTCCACGTCGTTAGCAGATCCACGTCAATCAAATTGATAAATTTGCTTGAAAGTGCTTCCCGGATCATTACATCGTAATTTGACAAAGTTTCCAGTTGGCAATTGGCCGATTTAAAAGCATTTACAGCCTTCTCAAAGTTATAACTGAAAACGGCTACCACACCTACCACCTCCACGCCATAATCCCTCAAGGCACTGACCGCTGCCAAACTGCTGCCACCTGTAGATATAAGGTCTTCTACCACTAAAACTCTCGACCCTTTCTCCAAAAACCCTTCTATCTGGTTCTGTCGCCCATGTTCTTTGGGCTTGCTCCTAACATATGCAAAAGGCAAGCCCAATGATTCTGCCAGCAACAGGCCATGTGCAATCCCTGCGGTTGCTACGCCCGCAACTGCATCAAAGTTGCTAAATTCTTTGGATTTTTCGGTCAATCCTGATTTCAGCAATCTCCTGATTTCAGGATAGGACAGGGTAATCCTGTTGTCACAATAAATGGGGGAAACGATACCCGATGCCCAAGTAAAGGGCTTTTGTGGGCTTAACTTAATTGCTTTTATTTGCAGCAGTTGCTTTGCAACTTCAGATGCGATATTCACGATGAATCGTATTTGCCTTAGGAGTTCAAAACTGTTAGGATCATTTAAATGATCCTTAGTTTCAAAAATGACGGCAAATGTATAAAATTTACATTAACGAAACCCCGCTAATACTTACTACTATTGAAGATGCCGCAGGATTTGGCCCTGCAAGTGAAAAAATCCTGATACTTAGGTATGCAGGTAAAAAGAAATTCCTGCTCAACATCATCAATCAACTGGAGAATAGTGACCGGTTTGAAATGGTCGTGGTATTTTATTCTGACCTCGAAGCTTTATGGGAAACGTTTTGTAATTGTTTTAAAATAATCGAAGCTGCTGGGGGCGCTGTTTTCAATGAGGAAGGAAATATATTGATGATTTTCCGCCGTGGGTTCTGGGATTTACCAAAAGGAAAAATCGATTCGGGCGAAACCAATAAAAATGCTGCTGTAAGAGAGGTCCAAGAAGAAACAGGCCTGATGGATATATCCCTTGGGGAGCACCTTTTGGACACCTATCATACTTATTCCTTAAAAGGAAAACGCATTTTAAAAAGAACATTTTGGTACCAGATGCAAACGACCCAAGCTGCTTTGACTCCTCAAACGGAGGAGGACATTGAGGAGGCCGTTTGGGTTGACTTCGACGAATTCCTTTCTGTGCCCAATAAAGTGTACGGCAATATCTTGGACGTTCTTAACACTACAAAATCAAAAAAGGAGCATGGATAAATTTATGGAAGCTGCCTATAACGAAGCCCTCAAAAGTTACAACGAAGGAGGCATCCCCATCGGCTCAGTATTGGTCCACAATGGCAAAATCATTGGCCGGGGCCACAACCAAAGGGTACAAAAAGGCAGCGCCATACTGCATGGAGAAATGGATGCCCTTGAAAATGCTGGCCGCCTGCCTGCTTCCACTTATCGGGAATGCATTATTTATACAACCCTCTCACCCTGTTCGATGTGTTCCGGAACCATGTTACTTTATGGCATTCCAAAAGTCGTGATTGGAGAGAACAAAACCTTTCTTGGACAGGAAGATTGGTTGAAGCAAAATGGGATCGAATTGCAGATCATCGACAGCCAGGCCTGTATTGATTTGATGGAAAAATTCATTAGTGAAAAACCAGAAATTTGGAATGAGGACATTGGGGAATAATAATTAATGATTGATGAACGATGATTTATTTATCATGTCATCAATCAACAATAATAATTCATAAATCAATTTTGAAAATACGTCGAATATCATTGAGAAACCTCCATTCTATCAGGGGGAATGTGGAAATCGATTTTACCAAAACCCCTTTGGTCGAGAGTGGGCTGTTTGCCATCACTGGTGATACGGGTGCCGGAAAAACGACCATCCTTGATGCAGTCACCCTGGCGTTATATGGAAATCTTTGCCGCAAGTCGGATGCTCGTGAAACCCTTTCGTATGGTTCGGAAGAAGGTATGGCTGAATGCGAATTTGAGGCCAAGGGAAGACGTTTTTTGGCGCAATGGCGGGTCCGGCAAACAAAATCTAAAAAACCTGGGCAGGGCCTGAAAACAGAAAGGTCGGTGGCGGAATGGGAAGAAAAAAGCAGTGAATTCCACATAGTCGCAGAGCGGAGGGTTCGGGAAGTGAACAGTTTCATAGAACAAGTCACAGGCTTGGATTTTCCTCGTTTCACTCGTTCAGTGATGTTAGCCCAAGGGGATTTTGCAGCATTTTTAAAGGCCAACGAAAAAGAGCGCAGCGACCTCTTGGAGCGGATCACAGGAACTGAAATCTATTCAGAACTCTCAAAAGCTGCACTGGAAAGGAAAAATCTGGAGAAATCGCAACTGGACACCCTTACTGAAAAAAGGGATGCCCTCAATATTTTTTCAAAAGAAGAAATAAAAGGGATAAAGGCTGCTTACAAGCAAAAACAGAAAGAGCACAAGGCCAATAAAAAGACACTGGAAAAAGCGAAGAAGAGTCTCCAGCATTTGCAATTGTTGGAAAAACTGGAACGAGAGGAACAAATGGTCACTGTGGCTATAGCCAAATTAAATGAACGTTTTGCTGATTTCAAAGAAGACAATATAAAGTTGGAGTTGCACAAAAAAACCTTGCCGCTCCACCCCACCCTGGCCCGTTTTGATGACAAATCGGCTGAGATAGATTTGATCAAAAAAAATATCGATTTGCTTACTGGACAGACAGGAAAATTAGAACAGGAAGAAGCTTCACTTCAAGTTGTTTTCTTGGAAAAAAAGAAAGCATTCGACATCCTGCGAAAAGAACAACCAAAGTCCATTCGCCTGTTTGACCAAGTATCTATTTTGGACACTAAAATTCAGGGTTTGGAAGGAACATTTCAAAAACAAAAAACCGAACAACATGAGGGGCTGAAGCAATTACAGACTGCCAAAAAGGAACATTCAGCACTTGAATCAAAAATCGCTGTCCATTGTGAAGTCATTGAAAACTTGACCGCATGGCTAAAAAAAAACAAAGCCTGGGAATACCTTCCAAAAGACCTTCCCACCATTGCCCACATCCGATCAAGCCTTAATGAGAATATTGTTGGACAAAAAGAATTGAAGTTGAAGATTGGGTCGTCCAATGAAAAACTGTTACAGATTGAATCGCTCAACAAACAGATTAATAAAAGTTTACTATCCGAAAATAATACCCTCGGAAACTTTATTGCCAGTTTCAATGAAAAAGCCCAGAAAGGGTTCACTAGCAGTCGCCACGACCTCCTCGAAAAGTTGAACAGGGACATCGAGACCATTTCTGAACAACAAAACCACCTCACCCAATTGAATGGCCTGAGCAGCGATTATAGCAAAACCATTTCAGAAATAAACGCCCTGGAAAGTGAATTGGGAAACCTCCGCAGCGAGGAACTCATTTTGGACCAAGCTTTTCTCAGCGCGGTAGAGCAAGGTCAAGAGGCTGAGGGAATCCTGCATTTCAAACAGGAAATTTACCGGCAGCAGCAGTCTATTGCCAATTATGAAAAAGACCGGGCCGCTCTTGCCAAGGACGAGCCATGCCCACTATGCTTTTCGACCGAACACCCATTCAGGGATACGGGTTTTGAGGCGTACATCGATAAAGCAAAAGCAGAATTAGTAATAGCTGAAAAATTTAATAAAGAAAATCTGGAGGCGAAGAACAAGCTGGTAAAAAGGCATCTGGAAATTGCTTCCAAAATACAGCAACTGGGTGGTGAACCATCAGGGCAGCTTGGGAAACTAAAAAGTCAGTTGCTGGGGATTGAAAAGAAAATGGCAGTTCTTTTACCCAATTTGAACGGAGAGGATTTTTCACGTTCTTATGGGGATTGGTTGATGAAAAAAATAAATGGGTTTGAAGAAAATCTAAAATCTAAAAAAGAAACCCGGAAGCACCTCGTCGAACTTAATAGTCAACTTTCCACTCAGGAAGACATCGTTCGTAAACTCGAAACCCAATTGAAAGACAGCGAGTTTGAGGAGTTGGAAATAAAAAAAAGCCAACAGCACTACCAACAAAATTTAACCGACCTGACAATAAAATTTGTACAATTCACCAATGACCTCAACCTATTGGTAGGGAAATATGGTTACAACTTTTCTATGGGGGAGGCCAAGGCCATGTTTACCGATTTGGAAAAAAAGGAAAAACTGTTTTCCAACAACCAGGAATCATTCGATCAGCACCAACAGCAATTGGCCCTCGACAGGCAATCACTTCAACAGGTTCAAAAATCAATTGCTGTATTGGAACTAAAAAACAAGACACTCGAAAAAGAACTGGAGAAAGAGACTTTGCACCTCAACCAATTGAAAACCAAACGGATAGCGCTTTTTGGCGATAAAATCCCAAACGATGAAAGGGAACAATTCATCCACAAACTGGAGCAATTGGAAACCAGCCTGGACGTCCATCGCACCCATTTCGAAAAAACAAAAAGTAGTCTTGCCATAACCAAGCAATCTTTGGAAACGGAAAACCGCCGTTTGGAAAAAGAGAAAAATGTCTTTGGAAAAATCAATGAGTCGCTTCAAAAAGGCGTGGCCAAGGCTGGTTTCGATGATTTTGAAGTGCTCAGGGCAGCCATTTTGCCGGAGGCAAAGGTGCAGCGGCTTCAGGTGAAATTAGAACGGCTGAAGCAGCAAGAAATCGAAACCAAGCAGCAAGAAAAATCAGTTGCCAACGCCCTCAAAACTGCCAGAAAAAACCCAAAACCAGAAAAAAGAAAAGGCGAACTGGATGAAGAAATCAACCTGCTCGAAAATAATTCAGCCGAAATCCAGCAAGCCGTCGGGGCACTTCAGCAACAATTAAAGGACAACGACGAACGACAATCGGAATCTGAACAATTGCTGTCCCAAATTGAGGGTCAACGGACAACTTACAACCGCTGGATGGCACTCTACGATCTCATCGGTTCTGCCGATGGCAAAAAATTTAGGGTGTTCGCACAGGGTCTGACCTTGCAAAAGTTGGTACAGTTGGCCAATGTTCACCTCGAAAATTTATTCGGGAGGTATATCATTATGAAACGGCCAAGCGAAGACCTTGAACTGGACATAGTTGATACCTTCCAGGCCGATAATATTCGTTCTATGCATACTTTGTCTGGTGGCGAAAGTTTTTTGGTGAGCCTGGCACTCGCCCTCGGCCTTTCTGATCTTGCCGGAAAAAATGCCAATATCAAAACTTTATTCATTGACGAAGGCTTCGGTACGCTCGACGACCAGACACTTGACCTCGCGCTCGTGACACTTGAAAACCTTCAAGCCAAGGGCAAGACCATTGGCATTATTTCGCATGTAAAAGAACTGAAGGAACGGATCTCAACGCAGGTAAGAGTTGAAAAAAAAGGTGGGGGCATGAGTTCAGTTGAGGTAATAGGGTGATAAATGAGGTCAAATATTTACGCCTAATTTAACCTAATAATGCAGAATATCAAACCTTTTAACAACTATCATTTAATCATAACAACTGCTTTTACAGTTCTTCTTTTTTTATCAATTATTTTTTATAAA
Source organism: Saprospiraceae bacterium (assembly GCA_029263015.1). Taxonomy (GTDB): domain Bacteria; phylum Bacteroidota; class Bacteroidia; order Chitinophagales; family Saprospiraceae; genus UBA6168. Next base: position 35,712 of record JAJCYI010000003.1, read on the forward strand.
GAGCGAATTATTTTCGCCGACCTTTCTTTCCATTTATTCGAATTAATCAGGCAAGGCAATTATGCAATTCAAAATTTTAGGTTCGGTTCTATTTTTACACAATCCTTTCCATTAGCTGCAATTAAAGCAGGATTCTCTTTAAAGGCTGTGATGCTTGTTTATTCTTCTGCATTTATTATTTACTATTATACTTTATATTTTATATGTGCAAAAGTACTCAAGCAATATAAATATGCGCTCGTTATTTTTTCGATGTTGATTTTTGCGGTGGTTGACACATTCTATTGGACACAATCTGAGTTACCGCAAGGGATCGCTTTTATGCTCTTATTTTTTGCTGTAGTAGAATCTAAGAATAACTACTTTTCTTTCTCATGGAAATCCTTTGGCGCTGTTGTTCTTTTAACCACTGTTGTATTCTTTCACCCATCATTGATTTTCCCATTTTCGTTTTTTGTTGGATTTAAAATACTATCTTCTAATAAAAAGGAAAATAAGAAATGGAAAATAACTGCTTTGGGGTATGGCATAATATTGATAATTAAAGCTATATTCTTTCGGACTATCTATGACCGTTGGGCTTTGGGAGGATTGAAAAATTTTTATTACAAATTCCCAAATTATATTGACATCCAGTCAAACAAAGATTTTTTGACCTATTTGCTGGAAGATTATTATTTATTACTCATTGGTGTTCTAATTTTATTCTGGTTTTATTATTCCAAAAAGAAATACAAATTACTGTTTCTAACATGCTTCTATTTTTTCGGATATTTGACTTTGACAAATATTTCTTATGCCGACGGCGCCAATCAATTTTACATAGAAAACCTCTACCTTCCTTTATCCTTTTTTCTGCTGATTCCTTTGGTTTTCCAAGTTTGGCCTGTGTATTCTTCAAAAAAAATCGCTTTATTTATTTTTATTTTAATAGTAGGCATTCAACTCTTAAATATTTATAACGGACACACGAAATATTCAGAACGCCTATCATGGTTGAGAGACACGTTACAAAAAACAAAATCATTGGAAAACAACAAATTGGTTATTCCCGAAAAAGATGTACCAATGGATACATTGATGATTACTTGGGCATCCTCTTATGAATTTTGGTTATTATCTACGGTAGAAGACAATCGTACCAGATCGGCTATAATCCACAAAGACCCAGAAAGCCTCTCTTGGGCCATGCAGGAGCATAAAGGGTTTCTAACAAATTGGGGGATATTTGAACAAAATTCTTTACCAACCCAGTATTTCAATTTTCCTGATTCAACATCGCATTATGTTTTATTCAATAATCGGTAGAATATCACAATGAAAATAAGTATTTTTAATAAATCAAATATTCCACTTTTCATTTTGGTTGCAATCATGTCAACCATAATCTTCTTTCGTTACCAACCCATATTCGAAAACCTCTCCACTACAAAATGTGCCGGACCGTTGCGGGACGGGATCAAGACATTTACCAATATTATTTACCATGCAAAACATAGTGATTCCTATACTTGGTTCAAAGGCATGAACTATCCTTACGAAGAACACATCATGGCTGCTACTGAGTTGCCTGGTTTTGCTATATTGTTTAAATTTTTAAACCCCATATTTCCTGGAATAACAGATTATACATTTGGCATCATCCATGTTTTTTTATTGCTCAGTATTTTATTGTGTGCTGTATTTCTATGTTTAATTTTCAAAGAATTCGGGATCCCTGCATTTCTTTCTATCCCCTTCACTATTGCCATTACTTTTTTAGCTCCGCAAAATTTAAGGTTTGCCCACCATATTGGCCTTGCGCCATTATTTGTGTTGCCAGGCGTTATTTATTTATTGTATAAAAACGAAAAAAACAGGCATTGGAAATATGCTGCATGGCTCGGACTGCTGACTTTCATTTCTTCGTTTTTTCATTTTTACTTTTTTGCCATAATTTTCTTTTTTGTCTCGTTTTATTATTTTTATGCGGCTATTGAAAAATTTAATTTTCAGCATATTTCTAAATTATCTTTTCATTACTTTTTGGCATTGGGCATCCCTTTACTTTTTTTCTTGTTCTGGATGATATTAAATGATAAAATTACAGACAGGACACCCAACCCTTATGGGTTTTTTGTCTACCATTCCAACAGGGATAATATCTTTTTATCTCCCCTTATGCCATTAACAGGCTGGCTGGAAGACCACTTCTTAAAATTAAGAAAAATCGATTTTGAGGGCTGGGCATATATTGGTCTGATTGCAGATTTATTCATAGTAGTTACTGTGGTCAAATGGTTTTCCAGTATCTTTAAAAATAAACTGCTATATTTTTTTCCAGACCATATCAGGCCGTTTATTGTCAAAATATTATTTGCCGGAGGAATCATGGCCTATCTCTCTTGCAGTCAGCCATTTATCATGGTTGGTTGGGAACATTTATTGGAATACACTGGGCCATATAAACAATTCAGGTCAACTGGGCGGTTTGCATGGGCATTTTATTTTGCCATAAACATAGTGGCGTTTACGGGATTTTATTACTTGTGCCAATTGATTAATAATAAGAGGTTAAGAACAGGGCTACTTATCATTATCGTGGGTATTTCCATTTACGAGGCATATATATTTAACACCAGTAAAAACAATTACAATTTTAATACGGTAAAATATGCTCCTGATCTCGTGCCAGGGAAACGATTTACAGACCTAGTTGATATTGATTTTTCAAAATACCAAGCGATTATACCAATCCCACTTTATTTAGTAGGTTCCGCTAATGTTGTTGACGAGGGCGGGGCATATACGATTCAACAATCTTTGGTTCTGTCTGCACAAACAGGGCTTCCTGTGACTGGGGCCATGCTCACGCGGTCGTCAAGAAGTCAAGCATACAAGCAAATGCAATTGGTTTCAGAACCATATCGCATCCCGCTCTCAATTGATGATTTCAAAAATGATAAACCACTTTTACTTTTAGATAGTCACATTAAAACAGAACGGCATAAAAATAAAAGCAAACATATTTATCAAGAGTCTGAATTAATTTACAAATCGGATAAATGGAGTTTGTACGAAATGGAATTGGAAGATTTTCAGCGAAGGATTGACAATAGGATCGATACGGTTGAATCAACTATTCGTGATAGTTCTCTTTTTGAAACGAACGGCCTGCTTTCCAATGTCAATGAAAATGATTTTATTTATAAAAATTTCGATGACAAAAATTCCAATAAAAAATATTTGGGCGCAGGCGGATTTCAAGGAATAGCTAAAAATGAAAACATTGTTTTTAAAGGAAAATTACCAAAAGCCAAAATAAATCAACCCTATTCCATGACTGCCTGGCTCAACATTGAAGAGGACAAATTCGCTGGTACGATCGTGCGGGTTTCCGAAATACTGCCTACCGGCGAATTAAAAATAATAGGTCAAAAAACAGCTGGGAGGTCCGCCAATGTTTTTGATTCCAATTATTGGGTTTTGACGGAGATACCATTTTCCATCAGCAATCCTGAAAGTGAAATCCAGGTCTTGTTCAAGGTTTTCAACGATCGTGACGAACGTGAAATCTATATTGATGAATTATTGATAAAACGGGACGCCACCGATCTCTATCAAAAAGATGATAAAATAATTTGGTGGAACAACCGCCATTATTTTATTAAATGAGGTATTTGAGGAGACGGTGTGGTATTTTGGTTTTTTTGGATCAAAGGTGACACCTTTCTAAAAGGTGTCACCTTTTGGCTTCCGCTAAAATATGATGCCCAAAACCCCAAACAATTATCCAATTGATTACCTTTACCATATTATCAGCCCACATCCTGATCTTTCAAGAGACATTCCGGTATTTGAATTCCTTTTACACCTGAATTAGATTTATGATATTTACTGATGACAACCAGTTAAATATCATTCCGTAATTGTGAAAATCCGAGAACGGGTCACTCCTTGGTGATGGATGGGATAATTATTCCCCTTTCCCATTCGTTCTGATATTTTCCTAATACGAATTAAATAAAATTGACAAAAACTTACCAACACAAACTACTGGTTATGAAGCAATTAACCATTTACCCAATTTCCGTTTTACTCACTATCCTACTTTTTGCCAACACTTCATTTGGGCAGTTTAATGTAAACATCACGGTCAACAGTGGTGCTGCAACAACAACCTGCACAGACCCATTCGGATTTCCCGATCCAGCATGGGGCATCAACATCGCAGGGCAAGGCTGGGTTACTTATCCCGGCAGCAGCTTTTGCCCTGTCGATCTCCCGAATCTCCAGTTTCAACAAAGCTTTCAATGTCTTGCAGATGTCCCGCCAGTTATCCAGATATGTTTGCGGGCATTTGAAAACGATGCGCCTTTTTTTGATCCCTGCACCGAAGCCCTGACCTGTCAAGTGGAAAGCTGTTTTGATATACCCACCCCTTTCACGGGAAGTGTTGATTATAAGTTGGAACTTGCCGATACGCTCGCTTCTGACGGCGAGGCCAATATTTCCATCGCTGTTGACGGTTTTCCCGGAGGATTATTTGATGAGGTTTGTGATGCGCTGGATTTGGGGGTGATGTTACAAGGCGACCAATTTGGAGACGCCGATACCAGCATTTTTAATAATTATTGCGCCACTGGAATAAACGAACCATCTCCGATTGATTTTGGAGCCATCTGGAGCACGGAGCAGAGTATGTGGTTCAAATTTACCACTAGTGGTGATCCCAGTACAATTATCAGGATTTTGGCAAATAGCGACCCGTCCAACTTTGGCGACCCAATCAATTTGCAAATGGGGGTATTCACCACCGACGATGGCACTTGCACGGGTAATTACGATTTGGTCACTGAAAATTTCACCTTTAATATTTTTGATGAATGGATCTATTTGGAATGCCCTGAACCAAACACGACTTACTTTGTGCTGATAGATGCAGTGAGTGGAAGTTTCTTTGAAATTGAGGGTTATTTTGGATTTGAAATTACTGAAATGGGCTTGGTCGATGCTCCCAATGAAATATGTGATGCCATAGGTTTTGGGCAAGTCCCGGAAGGTGACACCATCGGACTGCCGGGGCCAATGACAAATGTATGTGCCGACGGCATCAGTGACCCCTCTAATGGCTCATGGAATATCGAACACGGCGTTTGGTTCTCATTCGAAGCGCCTAGTACTGGCCACGTTCTCATCGAAGCGATCAGCGATGTAGAAGACGTACCCATCGATCTGCAAATTGCACTTTATTCCTCATCGGACAATACTTGCAATGGCACGATCTCACCGTATGAGGACGGGTACGACAACTCCTCATTCGATGAAGCACTGGAAGTAAGTTGCCTCAACCCAGGGCAAACTTATTTCCTCCTTATCGATGGTGCACAAGGAAACAACGACGCAGGTATTTTCACCCTGAAAATATCCGATGCTGGCGATGACACGCCGGTGACCATGCTTGACGAGACCATTTGTTTCGGCGAAATTTATTCTGTTGGAAGTTCAATCTATGACCAAAGCGGTAATTATGCCGACACGTTGATTTTGCCAAATGGCTGTGACAGTATTGTATTGCTCGACTTGACCATTTTGACAGACATTGAGTTGAATTTTTCAATAGTTCAGCAAGGTGTGGGAGAGGGAAACAACATGGGTCAAGCACAGATCAGTCCGATTGGGGGTGCTGGGAATTATTCATTCCTGTGGGATGATGGCCAAACAACTCCGCTGGCTAGCAGCCTTATCGGGGGCGATGTCTATTGCATAGAAGTGACAGATGGGGTTGGTTGTGTTGAAGACACCTGTTTTGAAATGCCCTTTTACATCCATTTTGTACCTGACGTCCAAGGAAGCACGGTTGATTGTTTTGGTGACCAGGATGGCACACTGAGTTTCACAGCAGCATTTGGTGTGCCACCGTATCTGTACAGTTGGCAAAATTCACTCAACACCATCAGTGGATCAGGCACAATACTTACTGACAATCAATTAATTACGATCAATAATCTTCCCGCCGGCGAGTATTCCCTTTTCATGCAGGATATTGTTTTTGATACCACGGTTATTGTTGAAATAATTGAGCCAGACTTATTGGAAGTTGCCTCCTTAGATTTAGCTAACGCCAGTTGTTTTGGCAACTGCGATGGCAATATCCTTCTCAATATTATTGGAGGCACACCACCCTATCAGACCAATTGGTCTAACGGAATTGCTGGGCCCCAGGTAAGCTCCCTTTGTAAAGGCTTTTACTTTGTTGAAATATCAGATGCAAATGGCTGCACAGCCAGTTATGATTATGAAATTACCGAACCAGGCGAATTTATCGCAACTGCTATCCAGAGCCAAGCAGTTTCTTGTTTTGAAGGAAATGATGGGATTGCTTCCGTCACGACCAATGGCATTCCCAATGGTTTTCAATGGAGCAATAACAATGAAACCACGGAAACCATTGATGGCTTGTCAGGTGGCAACTATGAAGTAACTGTCACCAATAATGATGGTTGCACAGCTACTAGTTCAATTGAAATAATTACGCCGACCACGCCAGTTGGAGTAGCCCTTGAAATCCTTGAACCAGTTATTTGTTATGGCGGTGAAAATGGGGCGATGGTGGCAAATGTCATTGGCCCAGGACTAAATTTCTCATACACTTGGGCACATGGAGCAATTACACAGACCACTGCCGATTTGGATGCTGGCACTTATTCCGTGACTGTTGAAAACGAATTGGGCTGTGAAGCCATCTCAAGCTTGGTATTGCAAGAGCCATCCCCAATCATTGTTGATTTTTCATCAAACATTTTGACTTGTCTCGACCCTCCAGATGGTGGAATTGTGACCATCGAACAAATAAGTGGAGGTGTCCCGACTTATACATTTTCATCAAATGGCATTGATTATTCAGATGCGGTGCAGGTGACTGGGTTTCTTGCAGGTCAGCAAAACCTATTTATTCAAGATGCTGGCGGGTGCATCATTCAAGTGCCCGCAATAATAGAAGGGCCAACAGAACTTTTCGTTTTCCTGGGAGAAGATCAAACGATTGAGTTGGGCGATGAGCTAACATTGGATGCCCAGGTAAATGTCCAGGATGTGACATACCAATGGTTTCCTCATCAGGACACAACCTGTACTGATTGTGGTTCCATCGATATTTTGCCTACCGAAAGTACTCTTTATTCAGTGATTGTTACCGATGGTTTTGATTGCACAGAAACAGCAGACGTTTACATAAATGTCATTAAAAAAAGAAAAGTATTTGTGCCAAATGCTTTTAGTCCAAATGGTGATGGGATCAATGACGAATTCCTTCCTTACGCAGGAAAAGACGTGTCGAAAATCATAGAGTTCCGGGTTTTCGACAGGCAAGGTAATATGGTCTTTGCTGCCTCCGATTTCTTCCCTGGAGATTTGGCCAAATCGTGGAACGGTACATTCAGGGGGCAAATGATGCAACCGAGCGTTTTTGCATGGTTTGCCAGGGTTGAATTCATTGACCTGGAGGTAGAAGTGTTTAAAGGCAATTTGACTTTAGTGAGGTGAGTGGTTCAGAAGCGACGTTTTTCTAAAAAGCGTCGCTCCTGGGTGGAATCAGAAATCAAGCTATTTGTCTGGATTCCTGCAAAGTCCTTTAGTGGCATTTCGGAAATATGAATTAATTTTGGCATTCACCAAATCCGAATGACTATGAAAAAGTTATCAAAAATTCTGCTGATCCCAGTTGCAATTATTGCCATCATGGCCATTGTCCGGTGCAACAAGGACGATGACGCCAGCCAAGAACCGCAGCAATATCATTTGACCATTGACAATATCTTGGAAAAATTCCCGCAAGACCTCTATGAAAATTCCAGCAAGATTGTTTTCAAGAATGAATCAGGCGGAACAAGGGTGTTGTCCATTCTCCCAGAACACGCTTTGCAGAGTAGAACACATATGGGGAGAGACTATACCGTTGATGCCCTTAACTACAGACTTGTCGAAGAAAATGATGACTCGTACATTATTCAAGTTACCGTTGATGCTCAGTATGGCGCTTTCGATCCTAATTTTAAACCTTTAGAATTCATCTTAATAATTATGAGCGGATTAAAAAATGCAGGCACAAACAATATCACTCTGATGACCGTAGAAGTTGACGGCGTTGCATTTGACAATTACAGCGAAACATTTGACCTGAACGGGAAGGAGTTCACGGATGTATATTATAGCAGAATATATCCCACGAGCACTGCTTTTTCATCGATATATTTCAACCCTGAATTTGGTGTCATTGGCTTTCAAGATGAAAACGATGTACTGTATGTATTCGACAGCATAGAATAATCTTGGACGTTTTATCAAAAACTGGAATTGAAAAAACTGGAGCTGGGCATTTGGTCAGCGCCAGTTTTTTTTTGTCCGGTATGTGTCGTTCGCCAGTTGGGAAGCATTTTGGAAATGCCTCCCAACTTAGGGCCGAAAAGCAACCCTTTTTAGAAAAGCCTCGCTCCTGGGTGGAATCAGAAATAAAGCTATTTGTCTGGATTCCTGCAAAGTCCTTGAGTGGCATTTCGGAAATATGATTTAATTTTGGCATTGACCAAATCCGAATGACTATGAAAAAGTTATCAAAAATCCTGCTGATCCCCGTTGCAATTATTGCCATCATGGCCATTGTCCGGTGCGACAAGGACGACGTCACTAGCCAAGAACCGCAGCAATACCATTTGACCATTGACAATATCTTGGAAGAATTCCCGAAAGACCTGTATGAGAATTCCAGCAGGATTGTTTTCAAAAATGAAACAGGTGGGACAAGGGTGTTGTCCATTCTCCCAGAACATGCACTGCAAAACAAAAGTTATGGTGGGAGAGATTACACCGTTGATGCCCTTAACTATAGGCTCGTTGAAGAAAATGATGACTCGTACATTATCCAAGTCACCGTTAGAGCCCAGTACCGGTATGAATTTGCCGACATTAATTCTAACCATATAGAATACAATTTCAACCCTATAGAATCCATTGATGTAACCATAGCTGGGTTAACAAGTCCGGGAATAGACAATATCAACTTTGTGAGGATAAGTAGAATTGGAACGGAGGTCCTAACCATTGACAATTTTAGTGAAGAACTTGCTTTGAATGGAAAGGAATTCAATGGCGTATATTATAGCTGGGTATTCCCCTCGAGCACTGCTTTTTCATCGATATATTACAACCCTGAATTTGGTGTCATCGGCTTTCAGGACGAAAACGACGTACTGTATGTATTCGACAGCATAGAATAATCTTGGACGTTTTATCGAAAACTTGATTTGAAAAAACTGGCGCTGGACTTTTGGTCTGCGCCAGTTTCGCGGGAGAGCGAGAAGCAACGCTTTTCTAAAAAGCGTCGCTTCTGGGTTACTCTGGAACTCGGTCCTACTGCTTTGCAACCAACCCCAACACCTCCTCCACATAAGCAAAAGTTTCTTTCCTCACTGACGGTAAATCTTTGGAACGCATCCTCGATAGCACGACATGTCCACCAACATCGGGAAATGCTACTTTCCTCTTCAACCCTGCTGGAGTTAAAACATTTTCATAAAACTCCAACATGGCCTCCACGGAAACTGTCTTGTCCTGTTCTTCCTCATTTTTAAAATAATATCCCAAAAAAAGAGGTTGGGTCACTTTCGACCAAATATCAGGTTTCATGGTCTCATCAAGCAGTTTTTGAAGACAGATCAAGCCTTCCATGCGATAAGTCGTCGTCCAATATTGTTGTATTTCTTGTGGCCGATCAAAAGAACGGTAATTGCCTATCAACGCATGGCCCAACTGGCTGCCCCAAGGGCCCGTAAGTAGTTTCGTAGTTGAGCTATAAATATGTATGTTTGGTGAATACAACATTTGGGCATGGACAAGTTCAGGGTATTCTGCTGCCAAATAAATGGATAGTGTGCCGCCCGTCGAACAGGACATCAAAATCACCTTTTCGCCGATCAGATTGCCGATCAGCAATGCTTCTTTTGCAGATTCAAGAAGATCTTTTGGCGAAAGTTTCAAAAACGAATCCTTGCTGTCAATGCCATGTCCGGCCAGACGAGAGAGGTACAAGTTGCAGCCATATTTTTTGGCCAACTCCTCGTGAATCGGGTCGCCTTCCTCCTGGCTGGCCGACCAGCCGTGCAGGTAAACAATGCTGAATGGCGTTTTTCTGACCGAATCAGCCCAAACAATTTGGGCTTCGTTGTCGGGCTTTAAGTTTTCAATTTTCCTTTCTTTTTCTTGAATGTAATTATCCAATTCCAGAATGGAAACCCCCAACTTAGGAAGCTCCTTTACCAATGCTGGAAAATCAGCCCTCGGCCCAGCAAACACACCACCGATGAGCAACACCGGCAACAAAACCCGTTTTTTAATTTTCATGTTTCAATTTGTTATCTAATCTGTTTTGAAATTAAACATTCAGAGAGTTCGGTTTATTGGTTTATTGGTTATTGGTTATTGGTATAACGTGAGTTCTGGATAGCAATCTTATTGTCCCGTTAGGGACGGAACATGGGTAGCCAAGCATTTGCAGGGGCTTTTCGTCGTGCCGTAGGTACGCAACGTGGAAAATGTTACGTGCCTACGGCACGAAAAATACCGTTGGTTTGGCATTGCTACCCATGTTCCGTCCCTAACGGGACAATCAAAGGACAGAAACCGCCATAAGCTCTTGATTGTCAAGGATTATTATCCAGAACTCAC
>JAJCYI010000004.1 GCA_029263015.1 Saprospiraceae bacterium
GCATGAAGAATATTATTTTGAAAATCAAAGAAAAACAAACAATTTAAATTTATTTCATTTCGTAATCAATTGATAAAACCTCAAAAATGTACATCTCAATTAACCTCTACCAAATAAAAATGATTTGATGCGTTTGCCCTAATTATATTTAGGAGGCAAACTCACTACGATGGCTTCTATTGACAGCATCAAAAATCAAAAATCATGTATTCTATAATCAAAAATCAGAATTCAAGCCCTCTTCTTTTTTATTACAAACCTGAAAGCAATAGCCTAATATATATTCAGTCCATTTATAAATCACGAATAATAAGTCAGAATGTATATTGGGTTTTATTTGTTTTTTATACCTTTTCCCGCAATTAAGAATTAGGTGTCAGGAGAGAGGGCGCATGGGTCAGAGCTTCAAGAAAATTGAGTAATTATTGTCCTTTTTAGGAAAATATTGAATCCTTATTACTTGGTACGTCCTGACTCCAGACCCCTCTCCCCTGACCCCTAAAAAACGCACATGAGCCAAGAATCACACCTCCCACCATTTGCCGTTCGCCCTCGTTTCGAAGTTGAGCTTGCGATGGACCAAGAACTGGTGATCCAAAAAATCAACAAGGGTCTTTCGTCTGCCGATGCCAAATGCACAGGGGTTGCTATCCTTGGGTTTATCACCATTCGGATTCCGCCATTAGAAAGACATTATTGGTCGCCAGAGCTTGCCGTCACCTTTGATGACTGTGAAAATGGGAAAAATTGCCTGCTCCGCGGGCGGTATGGCCCGGCTCCATCTGTCTGGACGATGTTCGTGTTTTTTTACGCAGTGATCGGTGTTGTCTTGATGTTCCTGTCAGTGGTTGGCCTTTCACGTTATTCCCTCGATATGCCTGCATCGATCTTGTGGTGGGTGCCGGCTTTGCTAGTTTTGTTATTGTCGCTATACCTCGTTTCGTATTTTGGACAAAAACTGGGGCACGACCAGTTGGAGACGTTGCACGGGTTTCTGGAAAAATGCCTGGGGATGGAGATTGATGCGGGGGAGGAAGGGGAATGAATTAAAAATGAAGAATTAAAAATGAAGAATGTCAGTGTGCTATTCTTCATTTTTTATTCTCCATTCTCCATTCTCCATTTTTTATTCTTCATTCTTCATTGAATACTTCACCTCTCCACCCACCATCGTCAAAACCACCTCCGTTTCTAAAATCTCCTCATCCTCACAATTGATCAAATCATTTGACAAAACAACAATATCTGCCTCTTTGCCGAGGCTGAGCGAGCCTTTCCAATCTTCTTCAAATGCTGCGTAGGCATTCGCCAAAGTATAGCTATGTATCGCCTCCTCACGTGTCATGCTTTGTTCGGGGAACAGTTCCAATCCAAAATCCTTTGGCTGGTGGCGGCGGCGGGTCACACTTGCAAAGTAGCACTCAATTGCTGACACATCTTCCACGGGAGCATCTGTTCCGTTTGCGACGACAGCACCAGCATCGAGCAGGCTCCGCCAGGGGTAGGCCCCTTCGCGGGCACGTTCTTCGCCAAGTCGTTTCACCACAAAAGGGGCGTCGGAAGTGCAGTGGATGCCCTGCATAGCAGCGATCACGCCCAGCGATGCGAATCTTGGAATATCCTGTGGGTCAATGTGTTGGGCATGTTCGCTGCGCCAGCGAAGGTCTTTTAGTTTTTGGTTTTTGGTTTTTGGTTTTTGGTTGCCGTTGGTGAGTTCTTCCATGAGGTCGAGGAGTTCCCGGTTGGCGCGGTCGCCGATGGTGTGGACGCAGAGTTGCATGTCGCGGTCGCGGGCGAGTGTGGCGATGGCTTTTACTTCCTCAATTAGAACTGTATTTTGACCTTGGAAGCCAGGCTGGTCGTTATAATCTTCCAATAGCCAGGCACCAAAAGAACCCAGCGCTCCATCGAATGCAGTCTTGATGGCTCGACAGGTAAAATAGCGGTTCCCGGCATCAATGATCGGAAATCCGTCAAGGTTGTCCCGCAGCTCATCAGAAGGTTGGCGCACCATTGCCCAGAGGCGGAGGCCTAATTTGCCTTCCTCCGCCATTTTTTCATACCGATCTATTTCAGCAAAAGAAGAACCAGCGTCTTGGAAAGAAGTGATGCCTTTGGCGTGGCATTCTTTGGTGGCGAGGTCGATTGCCTCGTACCAGCGTGCGAGCCGGTCTTCCGGGTTTAGTGTTTCCAGGTATTCATTGTGAATCCGATTGATAATAGACATGGCCCTTTCTTCAAAAACCCCGATTGCTTCCCCAGATGCATCGCGCACGATGTGCCCGCCTGAAGGGTCGGGAGTTTCTTTTGAAATACCAGCTAATTTCATAGCAGTCTCGTTGGCTATCAGTCCATGCCCACTGGCGTGGCGCAGCATTACGGGGTTGTTGGGAGCCACTTCGGAGAGGTGATCGTGATAGGGGTAGCCATGCACATGTCGTTCCAGCGATTCGTCCCATTTTTCTTGGTGCCAACCTCGGCCGATGATCCATTCGCCCGGTTTTGCGGTTTTGGCTTTTTCGGCAACTGCTGCCACGATTTCATTCCAGTTTTTTGATTTCAAAAAATTAAGGTCAATCAGGCTATATCCAAGTCCGGAAAAATGGCCGTGGCCTTCGATGAACCCCGGCATGGTGAACTGTCCATTTAAATCGATTACTTCCGTTGTTTCTCCCCTCAATTTTTCAACTTCCTCATTCGTCCCAACTGCCTTGATAAGACCATCTTTGATGGCAAGTGCTTGAGCAATAGGCTGTTCTGGATCGACGGTGTAAATGTTCCCGTTGGTGAGGATGGTATCGGCAAACTCTTGGGTTTTGTTGTGGCAAGAAATGATTGTCAAGCAAAAGAATAAAGGGAGCAAAGGATGTTTGAACATGATTTTTGTCTTGTTTTGTTAGTTGTTTTAGGAGTCAGGGGTCAGGTGCAGTTAGGAAAACGGTATCATCGTTCTTTTCAAAAAAGCCAGGCTTGATCTTTCTGAAACACTCATTCTTATTTTTAACCGAGCCAATCTGACTCCTGACCCCTGACAATAGTTACGTTAACTAAAACAGCTGGCAGTAAAAGTAATAGGCGAAATGGGTTTGGCCAAACCTTTTTTCTTTGTGGCCCGTCTTTTTAAATAGATTGTTTTGCTTTAGCCAATAAAATATTTACTAAATTTGGGCGTCTTATTTTGTATGATAATTGTCTTTACTTTAATTACCTCTATCCGAACTGTTAACCAATACCCTGGTAAATGAACCATAATTAGGTAAATGAAAAAGTTATTTACGATCCTACTCTTTGTTTGCTTTCTCCTTGATTTGGGGGCTCAACGGCCCACTGATATTTCCTACGCTATTTCTTCCAACTCAAAAGACGCCACCCCTGTCGGGTATGGAGACGGTCACTATATTGAAGCTGGCACTGAAATTATTTACACCATTTATTTCCAAAATAATGGCACGGATACCGCTTTCAATGTTCGGATTCTTGATACCCTTTCCGCCTTCCTTGATTTGAGTACCATCAGGGAGGAGGCAAGTAGCCATACTAGCGTATTTTCCCTTTTGGACAATAATGTGGTTAAAGTTTCTTTTGCAAATATTCGGCTTCCAAATTTTGCCGTCAATGAAAATACCTCACGTGGATTTGTCTCGTTTACTATTTCTGCAAAAAATGACTTGCCAATTGGTACGGTCATCCTGAACGATGCGACGATTACCTTTGATTTTAGTCCACCTATCCTTACCAACCAAGTTTACCATACCATCGCTGAAGGCTTAACGCAAACGCGCTATGCTTTCCTACCTGACCTTGCAATAATGGTTTATCCTAACCCTATTGTTGACAAGGCAGTTTTTGATTTGGATAGGGCAAGTTTCACCAAAGGCAACTTGCAGGTGTTTAGCACTTCCGGCCAATTGGTGCAACAACAAACTTTCCGCCAGCCACTTTTTGAATTTGAGCCTAACCAACTATTCTCCGGAGAATATTTTTACAAAATCACTTTGGATGGATTGCCAGCGGGCGCTGGTAAGTTGATGGTTAGGTGACCGCTGCCCCTCTGAATTCCGTTGTATCTTTTCACCCTTCAAACATGGCCAGAGCTACGCCTCTTTTCTTTTCATATTCAATTATATGAATGGCTTTAGATTGCTATTTATAAATTGTTGATAACATGAATATTGCCAACGAATACTTCCGTTAACCATCAACCATCAATCATCAATCATCATTTCAGCCCCCCGTTTTGGCACAGCCATTGCTCTACCAAGCTATACTCCTCTTCTGATCTTCCCTCAATAAGTTTGGCAAATACACTCTGACACAAACAAACACTAATGAACAAGTTCCGCTTATTGCTAGTCTCACTTTGCATACTACTAACTTCCACGGCCTGGTCTCAACTCAAATTTAGCTTACAGCAACTGCCTGACGGCGCATCCTGGGGCGTTTATGTGAATATCTGCGATGACATTTCACCTTCTGCCAACACCATTACCGGTTCAGGACAAGTCACTTTGTTATTGCCTTTGGGCAATGACATTTCGGACCTTGTGAACCATGCGGGGTTATGGAATGAAAATGCAACCGTTTCAGGCCCGGAAGAAGCTCCAGACAAAAACTATATTTCAATCGGGTTTATATCCGACAGCCCCCAAATCTTCTTTTCGCCCGGGGAAAAAACGCTGCTGTTCAGCTTTAGTGTTGCAGGCAATGCAGTTGAGAGTCCACAGCTTATCGACAATGAAAATGATCCGTTTGCGGATTTTCCAAATTCAATGAACTCCAATCCTGGCAATGAAATGAGCGTGCTTGACATAGGTTCACAGCCTGTTGGCTACTATTATTACACAGGTAACTATATCGACGGCGATGTTGGATGTTCGGGTGTTGTTGATACCACGATTGTCGAGCCAACAGATACCACTGGCGGGAGCGATGACCCAACTCCTACCTTGGATCAAATAAATGAGGAACAATATTTTACGCTTGCTCCAAATCCGACCAGTGAGTGGGTTACCCTGCATTTTGATGCGAGGTCGGTGAAGGCAAATGGTCAAATCAAATTATGGACTGGAAATGGCATTTCCATCGGTCAATTGTCCAAGAATGGTCAAAGCAAAATGACTTTGAACGTAGGTGCACTGCCCAATGGCCTATATTTACTGAGTTATGAATCGGAAGGGAAGCTATTGCAGCAGGAGCGGTTTATGAAACAATAACAGAATGATTGAACGCAGAGGTGCAGAGTTAGTTTTATTCTCTGTGTCTCCGCAACTCTGCGTTCAATACTCACCTACTCTTTCACAAACCGCTGATGGTACAACTGCCCATCTGCCATGATCTGGATCAAATAAATACCGGCAGCTAAATCGTTGATTATCAACTGTTCCGTTTTGTTTCCAGGCGTTTTTTTCTGTAAAACAATCCTTCCCTGGCCATCCAAAAGAGTGATCCTTTCCGCCTGGGTTTCCATTTTTACAAACAGCGCATTGCCTGCTGGGTTTGGGTAAATATTAAATCCTGCCTGGGCAAAGACTTCAGAGGCATCGGTCACGTCGATCGTGACAGGCACTCGCTCGGAAACACAGTCAAAGCTCGACTTCTGCACTTTCCAGTCATAGAAATAATAATAAAAACCATTTCCAAAAAAGGAGGTGACGATTTCGCCCATGTCGCCAATAGGGTAAGGGTATTCAACGCCAGAATTATTGCGGAAAAGGTTGTTTTGCACGCAGCGCAAGGTTAAGTCATTGCCCACGGGCACTCCAAAGTTTAAATTCAGCACGTGCTCGCCGTGGTCCAGGTTGATGGATACCTCTTCCAAAACCTGGTCATCGGCATCTACCAAACGGATGGTGCGCAGACCAATGGGGGCATTATTAGGAACATACACCCGCACAGAAACCAAGGTGAATGCTTCCCAAGCATTGAAAAAATTGTAAGCACCTTGTGAAGGAATACCGCCAGCCCCTGAATTATCAGGCTTTCCGCCATCCTGTATCTCACCTGGATAGAGATTGTGCGATTCCAAATAATAGGTTGTCGCAATATCGAGATTGGGTGTTAGAAAAGTATTGCCAGTGCCCAGCAGGGTTCCTCCTGCGGCCTCATCGTACCACTCAATGTTTTCGCCCGTGGCGGTGATTTCAAATGAATCACCTTGGCCAATTGTTGCGCCATTGACCACTGGGGCTGGAGCAGGCAATTCCGTGATCACAAAAACATCGGATTCGATTTGATCCTGCGAACACTGAGCATCAACGGACACATTGTAATTGCCTGTTTCTGTAACGGTAATGCTTTGGCCAGTCATCCCGTTCGACCAAATGGGGTTGTCGCCACCTGAAGCTGTGAGTATGACAGATCCGCCCTCACAGAAAAATTCGAGACCGTCAACACTGATGGTGGGAGGGACATCTTCGATGATCTCGACTGTAAGGCTGTTTGAAATGGAGATGCAGCCTGCGGTATCCGTCAAAATAACATTGTAATTTCCACCATTGGAGATGATGACAGTTTGGGTGGTGTCGCCGTTTGACCAGGCATATTCAAATCCATCAGGGGCAGCGAGTTCCACCGTTTCGCCAGGGCAAATGGAAGTTTCTTCGCTGGCGGTGATTTCGGAAGGCGGCAGCAGGCAGCCCGCTTCCTGAATGGTCATTGTCGTATTAATTTCAGGGTTATCAACTGTAGTGATTATTCCTGATGGCCATTTTACGATAACCTTGTCAACTGCATCAGCCTCTCCGATTCCAAAATGGATTAGTAACGTGCTCATCGGACTAAAGCTTTGACCAGAACGAACCTCCCTGATCTGCCGACCCCAGGAACCGTATATTTCAACTCTTGCACCGATGCCATTTGGATTGCTTTCAAAGCCTACTGTGTTGATCTTGAGCCAGTTATTGTCATTGGCTTCATTGATGAATAGGTTATCTCCATGAATCACGTCAAGAAAGCCATCGTTGTTAAAATCGCCAATCCCACCTGAGCTGATGGTTGAATTTTGACCAGTAAAGGTAAGGTCGCCGTTATTTAGGTAAAGCTCATTGTTTAGCTCGGAAAAAATATCCACCCACCCATCGTTGTTGAAATCTCCGGAAGCATTTTCCCATGCGCCAAGGTTATTGGGGTCAATGCCTGTTTGGTCAATAATGTCGGTGAATGTCCCATCGCCATTGTTGAGGTAAAAACGGTTTTTCATATCGTGGTTCACAATGAAAGCATCGAAGTCGCCATCGTTGTCAAAATCTTCAAAAACGGTGCTCCACGACTGCGCATTGTCATCCACGCCAGCCTCCTCTCCCACTTCGGTAAACGAGCCATCGCCATTGTTGCGGTAGAGCAGGTTCGTTCGGTCAATATTTCCAGGCTGAGAGCCGCCCACACATTTTGTGATGTAAAGGTCAATGTCGCCATCATTGTCGTAATCAGTCCAGATGGCCGCATAATTCCCCGGGCGTACATGAGTTTCGATCAGGCTCTGGTCGAGGAGCATATTGCCGTTGCCATCATTCCGGTAGGGATGGGATTGGTCGACATCGTGGCAGACGAAGGCGTCGAGGTGGCCATCGTTGTCAATATCGGCCATGGTGGATCGTTGGCTAAAAATAAAACTCGGTAGGGCCGTCTCCATATAGGAGGCTCCATCGTTACCGGCCATGACAAAAGAAACGGCGTTGCCGTCGCCGAACAAGAGGTCGTTATAGCCATTGCCATCCAAATCGCCAGCACAAATGCTCCAGCTGGGAGTATTTTGAAAATTCATTTCAAAGTCAACTTGCTGAAATGTTCCGTCTGTTTGCTGGTAGTCAATGTAAAGATTGGACGATCCAGTGCGAACGATGTCGTCGAGGAAATCACCGTTCATGTCAACTGCGCAGTCATTTTCCGTAAAACCAAAAGTGCTGCCTAGCAAAGAACTTTGATTGGTGAAATAGACTTGTTCCTGGGCTGCCAAAGAGAGCGAGCAGCAAACGAAAGCGAGAAGTAATGCTTTTTTCATAACAATGAGTTTTATTGATTTGGGTGCATAATAAAAAATCCTCTACTGTACACTTTTTTGAATTTTATCGAATGTTGCCGATCGGACCGCCGCTTAGGCGATCCGATCGACCTTCGGAGCACAGGAAAAAACGATGTTTCCATTATATATTGTTCGGTCGGATCGGCTAAGTAAAAGAAAATAAATAATTTAGGCCAAGTGGGTATCTTTGCAAAAAACGATCATGGCCAAGACCACAATAACGGTAACATATGAGACCGAAGAAATAGCAAGACAAAAGATAAACTATTTCGGCAGTTTGCGAGAA
>JAJCYI010000005.1 GCA_029263015.1 Saprospiraceae bacterium
CTGGCCCGTGGAACGGTCGAAGCTGTACAGCAGGGCCTGGTTGATACGGTCGTACCTGACATACCGTGTGCCGTCCGGCGAAAAGGTGGAATTGCTAATAAAACCTGGGGTAGCAATTGGCCCTATCTCCTGTTCAAAGACCCCTGCAACCCCATCCTGGGTGAACAGTACGCTGTAATAACGGTTATTGCCCATTTTGGATGTCATCACCCACCAGTCCTCCCCATTGGCATGCCTGACCGCATGGAGGTCGGTGAACAGGCTGTCCGAAATAACAGGCTCGTTTTTCAGCACCACCTCCCCCGCACCGTTGTTTGCTGCAATGTCCACAATGCTGGTATATAAGAACCCGTGAATGACCAGGTACGGGCTGGCCTCGCCCCATATAAACGAGTTGTGGAACAGGTAATATAAACTGTCACTACCCGGTAATGGCAAAATCAACATCCCTTTTGGCATGGGGTTCCCGTTCTGTGGACAGTGGCCCGTATTGTAGGCCACCCCCGGGTTCAGCCCCGCCCCGTTCTCCATGACCTGCCCGCCGGCCCGGAAGACCTTGCAGCCGTTGGAGTAGAACAATAGGTTGCCCTCCCCGTCGCTCATGCTGGCATTGGTCAGGAAAAAGTCCGTGTCGCGGAAGTCCCGTGTCATGTCCAGTTCCCCGCCGTTGAAGTCGAGGATGTTGACGCCTCCTATCTCATAGTAGTCGGGATTGTTGGGGTTTGCAGCAAAGCCATCATCGCCCATTATCCATACATAGTCGTGCTTGGCCTGTCCGAATAGGATGAACGGGGCAAGCCATAAGGGTAAAATTTTATAAAACCGCATATTCTCTGTTTTAAAAAGGAAAAAGCCCGGAAGGGCAAGTGCCTTCCGGGCTTATGTTTCTTATTTGACAATACTGAACAGGCGGGTGCCTGTCCTTCCGTCCAATGTTACCGTCAGGTTGTACATCCCCGCCGGCACGGCATCCAGCAGGAGGAAGGCATGAGGGGCAAGGTTGGGGGCCACCACGCCACCAAGCGTGGTGACTCCCAACCCGCCCGGCATATTTGCAAACACAACAGCAGTTTTCATAAGCCCGTTTTTTTTAATGTGAAACAACCAACTTCCCGCTCCCCACCTGCTGCCCCTCCGACCTCACCTCCCAAAAGTACTGCCCCGACGGGACTCCTGTCAATGAGATATTGTATCTTGTCTGACCTTTTCCTAAATTCTCCACCAGCCCCCATTGCCCCACCATGCTGTTTCCCTACAATTTAAAAAATCGGTAAAAAATAGATTTTCAGAATCCAATCTGATTATATGGCCTTGCTTTTTCACTTTCCTTTTTATTTTCACTAAAATTGGCCTTTATTCTTTAAGAGGAGTCAGGTTTCAGGGGGGCAGATGGTCTGACCCCTAAAACCTGACCCCTGACTCCTAACAACATTCACATGGGACAATTCCAAATAAAAAAATCACCTACTGTTTACGATGCCATTGTAGTGGGGTCGGGCGCTGGCGGAGGCATGACGGGCTACGTACTGGCCAATGCTGGGCTTAAAGTACTGATGCTCGAAGCAGGGCCTTATTGGGACCCCAAGACCCATTCGCACCAGTTGCGCTGGCCGTGGGAATCGCCCCGGAGAGGTGCTGGGAGCACTCGGCCATTTGGAGAATTTGATGCTTCTTATGGTGGCTGGGACATTGATGGTGAGCCTTATACACATGAAGATGATACGCAGTTCGACTGGTGGCGGTCACATATGCTGGGAGGACGGACCAACCACTGGGGGCGGATATCTTTGCGCTTTGGACCTCGTGATTTTAAAGGGAAAACATACGACGGCATAGGGGAAGATTGGCCTATTTCATACACCGACGTTAAACCTTATTACGATAAAATAGACCGCTTGCTCGGTATTTACGGATCAAAGGAAGGCTGGGAAAACGAGCCTGATGGCATTTTCCTGCCCCCGCCCAAAATGCGCTTGCATGAACATTACATCAAAAAAGCGGCAACTAAATCCGGAGTCCCTATTTTCCCTGGGCGAGGTTCTGTGCTGACGGAAAAATTGCCCGGCAACGATGACCGGCAAGCCTGCTTTAATTGTGGCCAATGTGGCCGTGGCTGTCGGGTTTATGGCGATTTCTCTTCTTCTTCTTGTCTGGTCATTCCAGCAAAAAAATACAATGAGAATTTTGAACTGACTTGCAACGCCATGGTCAGGGAAGTGTTGACCGATGACGAAGGACAAGCTACTGGTGTTTCCTACATCAACAAGGAAGACAATCAGGAGTACCAGGTAAATGCAAAAATAGTGGTGCTTGCCGCAAGTGCCTGCTCCACTGCCCGCATCATGCTTAACTCCCGCTCTGCTGCCCATCAAAATGGCATTGCCAATGGCAGCGGCCTGGTCGGAAAATACCTCCACGACTCAACAGGGGCATCATTGGGTGGTTATCTCCCTGAACTGATGAGCCGCAAAAGGTACAACGAGGATGGCGTTGGCAGCCTCCATATCTATTCTCCCTGGTGGCTAGACAATAAAAAAGAAGGGCTGGACTTCCCTCGTGGCTACCACATCGAATATTGGGGTGGCATGGGCATGCCTGCTTATGGGTTTGGTTTCGGCATCCCGTTCATTAATGGAAATGTGCCCGATGAAAACGGAAAGGTGATTGAAAATGGAGGCTATGGGCTTTCCCTAAAAAAGGACTACCGGCGTTTTTATGGTTCTTTCCTCGGCATGGCCGGTCGTGGGACTGGCATTGCCAAAAAAGACAATTACTGCGAAATTGATCCTGACGTGGTCGATAAATATGGCATTCCCGTGCTCCGTTTCAACTATAAATGGAGTGATTATGAAATCCTCCAGGCCAAGCACATGCAGGAAACGTTTCAGGAAATCATGCATCAAATGGGTGCAACCATCACCTGGGGCATCCATGGCCCTGAAACCAATTATGGCCTCGAAGCCCCTGGCCGGATCATTCACGAAGTTGGAACAACCCGCATGGGAGACGACCCCAAACGGTCAGTGCTCAACAAATGGTGCCAATCACATGAAGTCAATAACCTATTCGTCACCGATGGCGGCCCCATCGTACAACAAGGCGACAAGAATTGCACCTGGACGATCCTGGCATTGGCCATGAGGACGGGGGAGTATATTATTGAGCAGAAGAAGCAATTTGATTTGTGAGTGATGATTTGTGAATGATGAGTGATGAGTGATGATTTATTAAAAACCCTACCATGAAAAAACCAAATATTACTCGGGAAAAAACCCTGGCTTTTGCTATCAGGATAGTGAACTTGTACAAACACTTGACAATAAACAAAAATGAGTTTGTTATGAGTAGGCAGCTTTTGAAATCAGGGACTTCAATTGGAGCTAATGCTAGGGAAGCTCAACATGCTGAGTCAGGCGCTGATTTTATTCATAAGTTGAGTATTTCACAGAAAGAAATTGGCGAAACAATGTACTGGTTAGAGTTATTGCACGCTACTGAATTTATCACAAAAGCTGAATTTATTTCTATCATCAAAGACTGCGAAGAGCTTTACGCAATGATCACCAGCAGCATTTTAACAAAGAAAAACAACCTCCAAAATCAATCATAAATTATAAATCAAAAATCAAAAAAGGTGAACAGAAGAAAATACCTCCAATTCATCGGTGTCGGCTCCATTTCAGCGAGCGTTTTATGGGAATCGTGCAGCCCAGATGCCGAAGTCAGTGCAGAAGAAGGCTTTGAAATAATCGAGGCCGGGCGTGAGGGTTTTGAAATAGAACGAGACCAACGATTGTTTGGCGAGACCTTTTTTGACGAGCATGAAATGGCCACGATCACTATCTTGGCCAACATCATTATCCCTGCCGATGATAATTCGGGCAGTGCCTCTGATGCTGGAGTCCCAGATTTCATTGAGTTCATCGTAAAAGACATGGAAGATCACCAGATTCCCATGCGGGGCGGCCTGCGCTGGCTGGACGTGGAGTGCCTGACTCGTTTTGAAAAAACGTTCAAAGACTGCTCAAATGCACAACAGCTCGAAATAGTGGATGCCATTGCTTATCCCGACAGGGTCCCCCCAGGCATGGAGCAGGGCGCGGCTTTTTTCAATAGGATGCGGGATCTCACGGCCACTGGTTTTTATACGAGCGAAATAGGCATAAAAGACCTCGACTACATGGGCAACCGCCCTAACCCCTGGAACGGCGTGCCTGCCGACGTGCTTGAAAAACACGGGTTTAAAAATTCTTGATTTTACTAATATGTTTGGCAGAGTTGTTGGTTCACTGTTTCATAGCTTCATTGTTTCCTGCAATGAATACAGTGAGGCCCATTCCAAACAAAACCTTAATAACCCCGTTCCATTTTCATTTCAAATCAAACCATCTTAATTTCGCCGCCTAAAAATCGGATTCCATGAAGTATATCATTTTTTCTACACTCGTATTATTTCTTTTTGCATGTGGAGACAATCCAACACAACCAACTGTCACCACACCTCCCGCACCAGATGATGGAGGCACCAACACCAACACACTTTCCGTAAAATCGGCAAGCGTTCCCACTTCCATCAAGCGGATAGCCACTTCGCCAGATCCCAACCGGAAATTGGGAAGCCCAAACATCCAGGTAGAGATTG
Source organism: Saprospiraceae bacterium (assembly GCA_029263015.1). GTDB lineage: Bacteria > Bacteroidota > Bacteroidia > Chitinophagales > Saprospiraceae > UBA6168. The sequence goes on from JAJCYI010000005.1 coordinate 4,643, forward strand.
AAGGCCTTGGCGGCGGCAAATGCTTCCTGATTGGTATTTTTACCGACCAATTTTACAAGGCAGATTCAACGATGGCAAGTGGAGGCAAAATCGTTTTCAAAAGAGATGAGCCATATAAGCCAGGCCTAATGTACCTGATGCTCCCAGACAACAAAACCACGGTTCAGTTACTGGTCGATGCTGACCAAACTTTCAGCATGAAAACCAAAATGAACAACCTCATTAATTCCATGAAAGTGGAAGGTAGTTTGGACAACCAACTGTTGTATCAGACTTTTAAATTTGACGCCTCACAAAAACCGCGATTTCAAACCATTACCAATAAAATGAAAGCTGCCACCAAAGGCACCCCTGAATATGAGGGACTAAAAGCACAACAAGACAAGTTAGGTGCTGAACGCCGTGACTACCTTGACAGGGTGTTTTCTGAGAACCCGACCTCGCTTTTTACTGCTTTTAAAGAAGGAGGACAGAACCCCAATTTTAAAAGGGAAGGAAACTTAAACGATGACGGCGCATTTATGCATGAATACAGGCGGTTATTCTGGTCCAACGTAAATTTTGATGACGTGCGGCTGCTTTATACCCCGATTATCTCCAACAAACTAAAACGGTATATGAACGAACTGGTAGCCCAAAACCCAGATTCAATCAGGACATGGGCCAGTTACCTCGTGGATCAAACCCTCGACAAACCTGAATTTTATAAATACTTCGCAAATTGGATCACTCTCAATTACGAGCCAACCAAGACCTCGCTTATGGATTCAGAGGCTGTTTTTGTCCACATGATCCAGAATTATTTTACTTACGAAAGGGCATTTTGGTCGGATTCCGTAGAAGTGCATGGGCTTCAATTGCGGGCTTATGAGATGGGGAGCAGTCTCGTCGGGCAAAAAGGACCGAACATCCAATCGAATGACCCCAACGGCCAGTTGCGTTCCATCTATGAAATGGACGCCAAGTACATTGTGGTATATATGTGGAACCCCGAATGCGATCACTGCGCCGAGCAGACCCCACAACTGGTGCAACTTTACCATCAATGGAAACCAAGGGGGATGGATGTTTACGGTATTGCGGTGAACACGGAGGACAAAGCCTGGAAAGACGCAATCAAAAAGTATGAAATGCCTTGGGTAAATGTTTTTGACCCGACCAATAAATCCATCTATGCGACTTATTTTGTAGACAATACGCCCGAAGTATACGTTCTCGATCCCGACCGAAATATTATTGGCAAGAACTTAAAAGTGGATCAGATTACCACCATCCTGCAAAAGGATATGAAGAAAAGGGGATTGATGTAAATTGGCGGAATGACCAACTAATCCTTTTGCCTTTTGTTGATCGGACGGCATAGCCATCCGATCAGATTTCTGAGGGTGTACGATCGGATGGCTATGCCGTCCGATCAACAAAATTATCATCTATTAAAAGGGCATCTCCCTTTCTTTATTTTTAAAAATATAAAATTCGTGCGCTGCCCGTTCCGGTGAAAACATCGCCGTAGATTCATTTTCCACATAAATATAATATTGCACCCCCTCGCCACCCAAAGGAATAAGGCTACTGAATATACCGTCATTTGCCAACTTGTCCACATGTTTTCCATCATCATATAATGGGGTTTTTTGAAAGATATGGGAAGCCGTTTTCCTAAATGCGACATAAGCGGTTTTAGCACCCTTTATTGTTGCAGTAATAACAACCCCAGAAGAATCAGTTTCTAAAAACCTTGCTTTTACTTCTGTAATAATCGGTGGCTTCTTTTTATATTCCATATGTTCTTGTAAAAAAATGGTGCGGGCATCCATTAATTCTACAATTCCAGGATATGGGAAATGGTAGGGTTTTTCCTGGATAAAAGTATGCTTAAAATTTTGGTCAAATGCGTGTTGGTCAAACACCCAATTTAAATCTTGCCCGACCAGTTCCTTAATTAATTCACGATATTTTTCGGCTTCTATTTTATACTGGCCGTTGTAAAAATTCTGGCTCAAAATAGTACGGCAATGTGCAAAATATATTTTCCGATAGGTTGGATTATTCAGCACTAAGTTAATTAACGGGAAATGGGGGTCGTCCCGTTTTGCCAGTGGATCATAATCAGGTTGCATAATAATACCGTTCGATTTTCCCAATCCATCAAACGCCAAATTCACATCCCAAACTACAAAATTAAATCGCCCGTTATCATCTTGGATTAAATAATAATTTTGTTGAAAATCGGAGTAACTGTCAAGATTGACCAATACATTATTAAATGCAAGCATCCATATGGCCCCGTCCATGTTCAATACGCTTTCAATATTTTCAGGATGTCGATTTAATGTTTTTATCAACACCATTAATTCTTTCCAACCTATTTTGCTTTTCATTTCATAGGCTGTAAAATAGGCGGTTGAATCTTCCCCCAGATATTCGAGGGACGAGCGTTTCCCAGCAAAAGGCCCAAGCGGTGAATTACCTTTCACGATTACCTTATTTTTATTAACCTGTAAGTAGCGTTTTGCAAATCCCCTATCCACACTTTCCGTATTTCCAAATAATCCATAATACTGATCGTTCACAAAAACCTGGGCAAAGTTGGATTGTGGCGCTGGCATATATTTGCGGGCTATTTGATAAGCCATCACTTCCCGCAGCCAAGATGGATCGAGGCTACCATTGCTGAGTTTCAGCGTTTCATAATTTTGATAATTGGCTTTATTGAAAACATGGTCCAATTTGATATTCAGCGGGTTTTTAGCACTTTTGCGGCTATAAGAACTGAACCCTTTGAACCGCACACCGACTTTATCAAATTGTTCGCCGTCAATGATCAATTGTCCAATATGGCGATCACCTTTTTTCAGGGAATGATAATAATGAAGCGGATATTGCCAATCTTCTTCTGCAAATGTGAGTTCAATTTTAGGGACATGAAAAGCATCATACAACCCTTGTCCATTCAATAAAAAAGAACCAAAAGTAAAAAGCAATATTGATATTGATTTTATTTTCACCATATCGAAATGTTTATTTCAAAAACAAAAATACCGCTTGATAGGAACACTTATAGCCATTCAATTATACAGACGTATTTATTAAATTGTTCGGTTCGGGTGAAATAATGGGACACTCATTTTGTTTGAACCTAAATAGGGTGTATTTCAAAATGTCGGTGGAAACGTAGGGCGGGTTTGCCAAAAAGGGTGGAGACACGGCGGGTTGGGTAATGCCGCCAAAGTTTGAACCCACCAATTTT
>JAJCYI010000006.1 GCA_029263015.1 Saprospiraceae bacterium
TTATGGCCTGTAAGTTTGCTCAATGCTGAATTGAAACTAACGATAACTGCTGGAGCTAAATATATTCTCATAATTTTTCTCCACAAGGTATTAATCTTTTTTTAATTTCAATGGGTAGGTTATTTTTTACCTGCTCCCTAAAAAGTAAAAAGTGTCACAATGGAGTACTCAGTCTTTGGCAAGAACAACCCAATCAGGTTTTGGCATCAATTGTCTTAAATGCAAGGTCAAACCATTGGCGATCAATTCATGCCCCTTTTCGTTCCAATGATAGCCATCGGCAGCCTTGACGACTTTATGATCATGCTTTTGGGCCACCAGTACAGCAAGGGCGGGCTTGTCGAGCATGGCAAAACCGTTCAATTCAAAAATACGCTTGAACTCATCGCATTGAGGATGGAAGAGATCAGCGTTGAACCCTACCAAAACTGTGTTTTCAGGCAGTCGGGTTTTAATCTTCTCGACGATCTTCTCCGTGATACTGACGGATTGGTCAAATGGCTGATATTCCCTTTTTTGAGTAGCAATAAAATACTCGCCGCCATGTGGCTTTTCACTTTTGGCCGCAGCCTGCGCATTCATCCATTTGTCCTCCAACCATTTCAAAAACCAAACGTGTTCCTGCATTTTGTCAAAGTTGGTCAGAGGACGCTGATACGCTACCGAGCCATCTTCCTGAAGATAAGGCCGCCGTTCCCCGACTTTATACCCACAGACCATTTCAAGTGCTGCTAAATTGTCGATGAAGTCGTTGCTGCAAACCTCCCAGATGACCATGTCAGGTTGAATCCGGTCCACCCATTCATCAAAAACCATGAACTCTTGGAGTGTGCCGAAACCTGCCTGGCCGTATGCAAATATTTCGGCATCGAGACTATCGCCGATGAGATTGAAAAACGATTTCCTGTTGGACACTTCGATGCTTGCGGTATAAGAATCGCCGATGAACATCAGCTTTGGTTTTCCAGAGGCCGTATCCCCGAAAGCTTTGAACCCATTTTCATCATAGCTTATATCCACATCGTATTTATGGTTGCCCCGATCCTTCATTTGGCCAGAGAAGGAATATCCGGGCGTCATCTTCCACCCAAGCTTGCTGTCCTTTTGGGCCGTGTTGAAAGGAGGTTTGATAGCCGGCTTGCTGTATTGGTTTTTCGCTAAAATGTGAACTGCCAATTCCCCTATTCCCATTATGGCAATAATCAAAAATAGGAAGGTGGTGAGGGTGAAAGCAATTTTCCGAGGCAGGGAGGGTTTCATTGGAGAAGAACTGATGTTGGGTTTTTCCATGGTTTGATTTTTAAAGATTTAAGCATAAAAAAAGCGCCGCTATCTTATATCCTATTATTCAGGGTGGAAATTATCCCTTACCCCGACATTAAATCAATCTGCCCCAAAAATTGTCAGGCCGATTTCAAATATGGTTTTCTGTGATACCGCAAAGGTAATATTTTGAACAAGTCTGTTATTGAACCACCAATCCCCCTATCCATTCACTCCTTTAGATTAAAAAAATGCTCGAAACAACATCCCAAAATATCAGAACATTTCACAAAATCAAGTCTTGGGCAAATGAAAGGCTGGGCGAAAAAGGCAAAATGCAAATTAAATTTTCCCAGGCAGGGAACATAGTTTGCCTGGCCTAAATTTTATTTGGCCGTTCTGCCGTCATTTATTACCTTTGGAAGCTTTTAGAAAAACATATCGTTTTTTATATAAATTGAAATGCTAATATTAGCAGAAAAGGGGCCTGCATTTATTTTCAGTCGGGATATAAAAAAGCCCTCTAAAATCTTTTTTCAAACTATTTTCTCATAACCAGAAAAGTTCCTTACATTTAACAATCATAAAACACCCAACTACCTAATGAACAAATCAATCAAACACCAGTAAAAATGATGGTAGCGGATAATACAGTCGCCAATAACCTCCTCCACAAAGAACTTCAGAATTATTTTGGTTTCGATAAATTCAAAGGCAATCAAGAAAAAATAATCCAGAGCGTCCTGGATGGCAAAGACACTTTTGTCATCATGCCCACAGGGGGCGGCAAGTCGCTGTGTTACCAATTGCCTGCATTGATGTTGAAAGGCACGGCCCTCATCATCTCGCCGCTCATTGCCTTGATGAAGAACCAGGTGGACAGTATCAGGGGATATGGCCAGAGCGATGACGTGGCCCATTTCCTCAATTCCTCCCTCACAAGGGCACAGATGAGAGAGGTGAAAGCCGACATCATTGGTGGCAACACCAAAATGCTCTACGTTGCCCCTGAAACACTTACCAAAGAAGAAAACCTTGAGTTTTTCAAAAACAGTAATATATCTTTTGTAGCTGTTGACGAAGCACATTGTATTTCAGAATGGGGTCACGATTTCCGTCCGGAATACCGCCGCATCCGCGAAATGATCGATGCCATCAACCCAGAAATCCCCATTATCGCCCTCACCGCCACCGCTACTCCAAAGGTGCAATCGGACATCGTAAAAAACCTGCGCATGGACGAAGTGGAAATCTATGTTTCCTCATTCAACAGGGACAACCTGTTTTATGAAGTGCGGTCCAAAGGCAAGAAAGAGTCCACGATGAAGCAGATCGTGCAGATCCTCAAGACCATGCCGGGGGAGTCGGGAATCATTTATGTACAATCCCGCAAGTCAACTGAAGAGATTGCCAAGGTGCTCAACGTCAACGGCATCAAGGCTGCACCTTACCACGCTGGCCTCGATGCCAAGACCCGCTCAGGCACACAGGATGCTTTTTTAATGGAAGATATTGACGTGATCGTTGCCACGATCGCTTTCGGAATGGGCATTGACAAACCAGATGTGCGTTTTGTGATCCATTTCAACATGCCCAAGAGCATTGAGAACTATTACCAGGAAACCGGACGTGCCGGACGGGATGGACTTGGTGGTCGGTGTGTGTCATTCTTTGCCTATAAGGACATGGCGAAGTTGGAGAAATTCCTGCGCGACAAGCCTGTGGCCGAACGCGAAATGAGCTCGCAACTGATGCAGGAGGTAATGGCTTATGTGGAAACCACTGGTTGCCGCCGCCGCTTCCTGTTGTTCTATTTTGGTGAGGACTTTGACGATGACAATTGCAATTGCATGTGCGACAACTGCAAAACACCAAAAGAAAGGGTCAATGTGACTTCTGAAATGAAACTAGCCCTCGAAGGGCTGCAGGCATTGGAGGAGAATTACAAAATCAAAACACTGGTCGATTTTGTGATGGGCAGATTGACCAAGGAAATGAAAGATTACCGTTTCGACAAAAAACCATTGTTTGGGGTAGGAAAGGACAAAGAGGAAATATTTTGGCACTCCGTTTTCCGCCATGCCATACTTAATGAATTGATTCGGAAAGACATTGAGACATACGGCGTCCTGAAAATGACGGATAAAGGATTAAGTTTCCTGAAAAACCCTTACGATGTAGAAATACCGATCAACCACGATTTCGACAACCAAGAAATTGACTACGACTCCTCTGCTGGTAAATCAGCCGTATTGGACGAGATGCTGGTCAAAATGTTGAAAGACCTGCGCCGGCAAGTGGCCAAGAAGAAAAATGTGCCGCCGTTTGTCATCTTCCAAGATCCATCGCTCGAAGACATGGCCACGCAGTACCCCATTTCGATGGAAGACATGGGCAAGATCCAAGGCGTGAGCCAGGGCAAGGCCATGCGTTATGGTCGATTATTTATCGATCTCATCAAAGAATATGTAGAGGCCAATGAAATTGAGCGCCCAACAGATGTGGTCATCAAGCAAGTTGCAAATAAATCAAAAGTGAAAGTGGCCATTATTCAAGCCATCGACCGCAAGATGCCCTTACCGGAAATAGCTCGCCAGAACAACCTGAAAGATTATGAAATGATGGAGGAACTTGATGCCATCGTTTCTTCCGGCACCAAAGTCAACATCGATTACTATCTCGAAGACACCCTCGACGAATCCATCGTCGAAGAAATTTTCGAATACTTCATGGAAGCCGAGACCGACGATCCTGAATCTGCCTACCTCGAATTAAGGGAGGATGATTATGAACTGGAGGAAATTCAATTGGTCAGGTTGAAATTCATGTCGGAAATGGCGAATTGATTTTGAAAGTAAAAAGTAAAAAGTAAAAAGTAAAAAGTAGAAAGTAGAAAGTAGAAAGTAGAGACCCAAAAAACATTTACTAAAAAACCAAACACAATGAGAAAAGCACATGATTTAGCTGAGAGGCTTTTTCAGTTTGCCGTTGCTGTAATAAAGTACTTAAAAACAATTCCCAACTCTATTGAAAACAATGTGATAAGGTTTCAATTAGGAAAATCAGCCCCCTCCAGTGGCGCCAATTACGAGGAGTCGCAGGCAGGTTCATCAAGAGCAGATTTTTTGAACAAAGTGAAAATTGCCCTGAAAGAAATGAGAGAATCAAATTATTGGCTTAGGATGTGTTCCGAACTTGAACTAGGTGATAAAAAAACAAGAGAGTATTTAATTCAAGAATCAAAAGAACTTAAAAATATACTAGGCTCTATTGCCTCTAAATAATTCCCCTTTTTACTTTCTACTTTCTACTTTCTACTTAAATCGATGAAACTACTCATCCTTAACGGCCCAAACCTCAACCTGCTCGGCACACGAGAGCCAGCAATATATGGCAGGCAAACTTTTGAAGAATACTTCGAGACTTTACAAATGGCATTTCCCAGCGTGACCATTCATTATTTCCAGAGCAACCATGAAGGACTGCTTATTGATAAATTGCACGAGGCAGGATTCACCTATAATGGCATTATTTTAAACCCTGGTGCTTACACACACACTTCAATAGCGTTGGCCGATGCCATTGCTGCCATCGAAACGCCCGTTGTAGAAGTCCACATTTCCAATATCTATTCAAGAGAAATTTTTCGTCAAAAGTCTTACACTGCGCCTAATTGTGTCGGGAGTATTACCGGCCTTGGCCTGAAAGGTTACGACCTAGCTGTGGCATATTTTATGTCTTGATTGATAAAATAAATCATTAATCATAAGTTTCAAAAATTCCATGAAATCATTAACCTTTTTTTCTTTCCTATTTTTTATTGGAAATCACTCCATTATTTATTCCCAGGTTCCTGAAATGACGGAAAATACCAATACTGCCATGAGCAGTATCCTGCTCCATGAAATGGAATTAATGGATTATGAAAATATTGAAAAGGACATCCTCAACACTTGGGATATTCAAAAAGATGAAATAAACGGAAATGACCAAACTATTTCATTTGCAGTAGATGGCATCACTTATCTGGTGGCCATGATCCCTGCTCCCTTACCTGATGAAAGCTTGATGTCAGCGGTTGAATATTCTTATTTGTGGAAAGATGCCCGAAGTGCATTAAACAATAAATCACATATAGCCATCGCTGTTATTGGTGAAAAAGACATGCTCGATCTATATATCGAAGCAACAAAAATTTCAGCTATTATTTTGGAATATACAAATTCTTCGGGTATTTATCTGAGCGGTCAGTCACTCGTATTATCGAAGGCATTTTATATAGCAGAGACCGCATCTATGACAGCTGAACACCTCCCGCTGAAATTATGGATATATATCGGTATGCGCCAAACTGAAAAAGGAAACTCAGCCTATACATATGGATTAAAAGAGTTTGGATTGAACGAACTTGAAATCGTAAATTCAGACAAAGCCATGGAAAAAATTACAGAATACATTTACGATATGGTACATGTTGCTTTAACTGAAGGTGTTGAATTAAATGATGGGAAAACCACTGATAACAAAGAAGACAATAAAATAAAAGCAATACTGTCTAACGGAATTAATTTGGATGGCCAAACTTATAAAATAGCATATTAGATTTTATGCATTTGGCGTAACCAGAATCTGGACTTATGGTTGTTCCTAATCCAGAAATATAACTTCTGTTTACTGGCTCCATAAAATTCAGTCTTTCTATTTAATCAAATATGATAGCAGTAACAGGCGCAGCAGGATTTATTGGTAGTTGTTTGGTAAAAAAACTAAATATAGAAGGGCATTCAGACCTTGTCCTTGTTGACGATTTTTCATTTCCAAAAAAAAATAAAAGCCTCAACAACAAAGAGTATTTTTCCAAAATAGAACGCGCTGAATTCATTCCGTGGTTAAACGAAAACACCAATCAAATTGATTTCATCTTCCACCTTGGTGCCCGCACCGATACCACTGAAAAAGGTACTGCTATATTTGATGAGTTGAATTATAATTATTCAAAAACCATATGGCAAATATGTTCCAAAAATAACATTCCACTCGTCTATGCCTCCAGCGCCGCCACCTATGGCCTGGGTGAATTTGGATATATTGACAATCACGATATTGTCGAAAAATTAAAACCCCTAAACCCATATGGCATCAGCAAAAACGACTTTGACAAATGGGCCTTGAATCAAATAAATCAGCAATCAGCAATCAGCAATCAGCCTCCCTTTTGGGCCGGGCTAAAATTCTTCAACGTTTATGGCCCCAACGAATACCATAAAGGCCGCATGGCTTCCGTCATTTTCCACACGGTAACCCAAATCAACAAAACGGGCAGTATGAGGCTATTCCGTTCCCATCGCCCAGCTATTTCGCACGGACACCAACGTCGTGATTTTATTTATGTAAAGGATGTCGTTGAGGTTTGTTATTTCTTTTATAAAAATCAAAATAACAGCGGCTTGTACAATGTCGGCACCGGGGAAGCTCGGACATTTTTAGACCTTGCAACCAATACATTCAAAGCGATGAATCTGACTCCGAATATTTCTTTTATCGACACGCCAGCGGATATAAAAGAAACCTACCAATATTTCACCGAAGCGGATATGGAAAAATTAAAGTCGATTGGATATGACCAGCCATTTTACAGCTTGGAAGAAGGAGTGAAGGATTATGTGCAAGAATATCTGGCTGAAAATAAATTATGGTAAGTAACGGCCAAAGAATAACTTTACACCAAACAATCCAACAAGCGTGAAAAAAGTCTTCTCCTTATTCGTTGTCTTCTTCGCACTGATCTTCATTTCTGCTACCACTTTCATCCAGCAGGAAAACCACTCCAAATTCAATGTTGCGGAAATTGCCAAAGAGCAAGCCTGGATCGACAGTATTTTCCAAATCATGTCTCCCGACGAGCGTCTTGGCCAATTGGTATGGGTACGGGCACAAACAGATTGGAGCAAGGAAAACATGGATGAAGTGGAGCGCCTCATCAAAGAGCACCACATTGGGGGACTTTGCTTCTTCAACCCCACCCACGTTGGCACTCCAGCAAAACAAGTGGAATTGACCAACCGCTACCAATCACTGACGAAGCATGTGCCTTTGTTTGTGTCAATGGATGCCGAATGGGGGCTTGGCTGGCGCTATAAAAACCACGCACTTGCTTTCCCCCGGCAGCTTATGCTCGGAGCCATTCAGGATGAAACTTTGATTTACGAAATGGGTGTCGCCATTGCAAGGCACTTAAAACGGGTGGGCGTCACCATCAATTTTGCACCTGTTGCAGATGTGAACAATAATGCCGCAAACCCCGTCATCAACTTCCGATCGTTTGGCGAAAACCCGCGGAAAGTAGCCATTAAATCATACCAGTACATGCAGGGATTGCAGGACAATGGAGTGCTGGCCTGCGCCAAACATTTCCCTGGCCACGGCGACACAGACACTGACAGCCATGTGGATTTGCCTATTATACCTCATTCAAAACAGCGATTGGACAGCGTTGAACTGTACCCATTTAAGATGTTGATTGACCAAGGTATCGGAAGCATTATGGTGGCCCATTTAGATGTGCCAGCCCTCGAACCGAGCGGCAACCTCCCAACCACTCTTTCCCATCCAACCATCACTGGTCTGCTGAAAAATGAAATGAATTTCAATGGCCTCATTATGACGGATGCATTGGAAATGAAAGGAGTTACGAAACATCACGGTGCAGGCGAAGTAGAGGCCAAGGCCTTTGCCGCCGGGAACGATGTTTTGCTTCTGCCCAGTGATGTAAATGCGAGTTTTGTTACGGTAAAAAAATGGCTTGCAGAAGGAAAACTTGACACCACTTTAATTAATAACAGTGTAAAAAAAGTATTGCGTTGGAAATATCGCATGGACGTTAGGGTATATGAAAAAATAAGTATAGAAAATCTAAAATCCGATGTCAATGATTTAACGTCCAAAGCATTGCGGAGAAAATTAATTACGAATGCCATCACACTGGTCAGGAATGGCGACCATCTTTTGCCCCTCGGAAATCCAACAACGGATTTGATTAATTTTAAAAATTTGTCAAATCTAAATATTGGTGCATTGGCTATTGGTACAAACCAAAATAATCATTTTCAAAAAACTTTAAATTATTTTAAAAACACAGAATCATTTTCCACAAAAAAAACTATATCCAAAAAACAACAGTCTTATTTTATCAATAAATTGAGTGGAAAGGATGCCGTCATTATCAGCCTGCACGGAATGAGCCAATATGCAGCAAAAGGGTTTGGCATTTCAAAAAACACAAAAGAAATAATAGCAGCGTTACAGAAAAAGACGAAAGTAATTTTAGTCGTTTTTGGGAATCCATATTCACTTAAATATTTTGACGGAATAAAAAATATATTAGTCGCTTATGAGGAAGCTGATGACATTCAAGAAATTACTGCACAGGCATTATTTGGAGCGTTTCCAATAAGTGGTAAATTGCCAGTTACCGTTACCGGTAAAAGCAAAGCTGGTGAGGGCGTTACCACTCAAAGCCTGCAACGGTTGGGTTATGCATTGCCAGAAGAGGTCGGCATGAGCAGCGAAAAACTATGGGCAATTGACAGTTTGGTGCAGGAAGCCATCGATGAAAGAGCCACACCCGGAGCAGTCGTTTTGGTGGCAAGAAAAGGGAAGGTCATTTTTAAAAAAGCCTATGGCAACCACACTTATGATAAAGGTGCGAGAGAAACCCGGGCCGACGATATTTTTGATCTTGCAAGCGTTACAAAAATAGCTGCTTCTACAGTTTCTTTGATGAAATTGCAGGATGAAAATAAATTCCATTTTAATGATCCTGTAAAAAAGTATTTACCCGAATTTGACACCACTGACAAAGCAGATATCCCCGTCTCAAAAATGCTCTCCCACCAAGCACGCCTCACCACTTGGATTAAATTTTATGAAAACACCATTTCCTCTAAAAAACAACCACTTAATAAATTTTATAAAACAAAATCCAATGGCAAATTTAACCTCCCTGTCGCAAAAAATCTTTATTTAAGGAATGATTATCCCGATACCATTTGGAAAGAAATAGTGGCAAGCCCGTTGCTTGAAGAAAGTGGTTATAAATACAGTGACCTGGCATTTTATATTGCCGCTGAAATAATAAAAAGACAAACTGGCGAGGGCATCGAAAATTATGTTCAGGATAATTTTTACCAACCGATGGGCATGGAAACAACCACTTATCGCCCCATTAAAAAATACCCACTCAAACGCATCCCGCCCACAGAGGAAGACCGCTATTTCCGCCAGCGCAAAATACATGGATATGTACACGATATGGGTGCTGCCATGCTCAACCAGGTGAGCGGCCATGCAGGACTTTTTTCCAGCGCCAACGACCTCGCCAAATTAATGCAGATGTTGCTGAACAAAGGAAGTTACGGCGGTGTGCAATACCTCCGACCACAGACCATCCACCAATACGCCAGCCGGTGTGGCAACTGTACCCGCCGTGGCCTCGGCTTCGATATGCTGCAACTCGATCAGCGCTATGACCCTAATCTTTCCCGCAAAGCCAGCGACCAGACTTTTGGACACCTCGGCTTCACTGGTATCGCCGCCTGGGCTGACCCGGAAAATGAATTGGTTTATATTTTCCTTTCCAACCGCACCTATCCGAAAATGCGACCCAATAAATTGGGGGAAATGAATACGAGGGTATTGGTGATGGATGCGGTGTATGAGGCGATTGTGGAGTAATGTTGCTGCCAGAGGTAGAAAATAAGTGAATTACTACTGGCACCTATGTAAGGCATACTTTTGGTTGGTATTCACCAAGCGGCACCTGCCAGCTTTTCAACCCTGTTGCCATGAAAAAATTATTGACCTTTCTTTTTGTGCTGTCCCCTTTTTTCCTTGCTTCCCAAAACCATGACCATGTATGGGTATTTGGGTATAATTCCCCAACTGGTGAGCTAGACAGGGGCGGGTGTGTGCTCGACTTCAATTACGAGCCTCCCCTCGCTTATGAGCAGGAAAGGGATATGAACCTTGACGTAACGGTAGCCAGTACATGTGATTCAACAGGAAGCCTCGAGTTATATACAAACGGGATCTATCTTGCGAACTTTGAGCATGAAATGATCGAGAACGGGGACAGCCTGAACCCTGGACAGATCGCTGATGAATGGGCGCCGCATGGCTATCCAGTTTTTCAAAGTGCGTTAGCTCTCGAATCCCCAGACAATCAAGGGTTTTTCAACATTTTTCATTTGAAAATTGAATATCACAATACTTTAAGTTTAGCTGTTTCAACTTTGTACCGTACAAAAGTTGATATGAATGCCAATAATGGGTTGGGGAAAGTTCTATCAAAAAATGAAGAATTGATGATAGATGGAGTGTTTGGTACTTTATCAGCTGTAAAACATGCAAATGGCAGGGACTGGTGGGTAGTTGTTTCTGATGCCCTGGCCAATAATTACCACCTATTATTACTTTCCCCAGAAGGGGCCGAGAAATTTTCAGAACAAAGTTTGTTACCAGAAATCTCTACCTACACAAGTGGAACAATCGTTTTCTCACCTGACGGATCAAAAATGGCAAGGTATGAAGTCGGATTGGAGAAGTTGATGGTTTATGGTTTTAATAGATGTCAAGGATTATTTGAACTTCAAAAGACAATATTGGTTCCTGATGCAAACCTTGGTGGAGGCATTTCTTTTTCCCAGAATTCCGAATATCTATATGCAACCACTACCAGCCATATTTTCCAATTTGACCTCACTTCCCCTGATATACCTGCCTCAATAGATACCGTGGCCATCTACGACGGTGCTGTCTCCAGCTTCCCGACCACTTTTTTCGCTTCGCAACTCGGGCCGGACGGGCGCATTTACATCAACACCACGAACAATACCGACATACTCCACGTCATCAACTATCCCGACAAAAAGGGGGATGCCTGTCAGGTGGTACAGGGAGGCGTACAACTGCCGACCCGAAACCGCTTTACTTCCCAGCATTTCCCCAACTACCGCCTCGGCCCCCTCGACGGCTCTCCCTGCGACACCCTCGGGCTGGACAACCTGCCCATCGCCAAGTTCCGCTATGAGCAGGACACGCTCGACTACCTGCAGGTGGAGTTCACCGACCTGAGCTATTACGAGCCGGCCACCTGGCAGTGGGACTTTGGAGACAACACCACCAGCCAAGATACCAGCCCTGTGCATGTTTTTTCACAGCCAAGCAGCTATGAGGCCTGCCTTACCGTGGGCAACGTGAACGGGGAACACACCTTTTGCCGCACCCTTGAACTCGGCACGGTCTCCTCCGTGGAAGCAGCGCAAGGGGTGAGCATCAATGTATTCCCCAACCCTGCGAGGGAAGGGGTCAACATCACCTTCACCAACTACCTGCCACGGGATGCCAGAATAGTGCTTTTCGATGCGGTCGGCCAGCGGCACAAGGTCCAGGCATTGCAGACGGGATGGAACACCTTATTTTTGGAGGGTCTGCAAGCTGGGCTTTATTTTTATGAAATACGGGAGGGGGAAGTGCTGCTGAAAAGCGGGAAGCTGGTGAAGGTGGAATGAGCGGTTGCAAATTGCGCTGGCGCTAAACTTGCAAGAACATGAAAGTAGTCATCTTGTTGACATCACACGTTGAAAATAGCCAACATCCTAAACCTAATCAGGCCGTTGTTATTTTATGAAGTTGTTTATCAATCCTTAAACAATTTACCATGAAAAGAATATCACTCGCAATTATTGTATTTCCCGTTTATGCCATTTTTTTTATAGCCCAAGTCAATATCTCTGGAAAAGTAACGGACAAAACCACTGGTGCTGCTATTTATCCTGCCAATGTATTCCTCGCCAACACACAATCCGGCATCGTAACTGTCAGCCTTGGTGCCGATCATGAGACCAAACAATCAGCTGGGGACGGGAGATCGATTGCCAATGGTCAGGTCTCTTATTTATATGCCCTGGAATCAAAGGTTAAACTTTTTATTGATGGGCAAGTTGCCCAACCAAGTTTATTAAAAGAATATGGGCATTTTGCCACTGAGCGAATCGCAGAATTAATGCCCATTAATTATACAATAGCAAATGCACCTGAAGATCAAAACGCTCCAACATTAAACGGTTTTACGTTTTCCGACCTGATTATTGAACGCGACCAAATAAAAGGAGGCGGTCCTCCAAGGGACGGCATTCCTTCCATCGACAAACCCGTTTTTATTTCTTCTTTTTATGCAAAATACTTACAAGCCGACAACATGGTTTTGGGTGTGGAGCACAACGGCGTGGCCAAAGCTTATCCGATTCGCATCCTTAATTGGCATGAAATCGTAAATGATTCTTTTGCAGGAAAAAATGTTTCCGTTACCTATTGCCCTTTGTGTGGCAGTGGAATGGCATTTAATACTGAAAACATAGGCCCACTTGGCGTTTCGGGATTGCTCTATAACAGCGACGTTTTACTGTATGACCGAAACACGGAATCCCTTTGGTCACAGATACTTGGTAAAGCAATTTCGGGTACTGCTTCTGGGCAGGATTTGGAATATATTCCTACCGAATTTACGACTTGGGGAAAATGGAAAGAAACCCACCCCAACACAACGGTATTGTCAACCAATACAGGCTATCATAGGGATTACGCAAAAGACCCATACGATGGATATGAAAATACAGAGAAGTTAATGTTTCCGGTAAAAAACAAAAGTGATATTTTGTCTGCAAAAGAGAATGTGATTGGTATAGAAATAAATGGGCTTTTTAAAGCATATCCTTATTCTGAATTATCAAAAACCAATTCGCCCTTTTCTGATGAAATTAATGGTGAAACAATTGTAATAGAATTTGACGAAAAAGCAAATTCTGCAATTATTAAATCAAATGGTGAGATTTTTCCTTCTGTGCGGATGTACTGGTTTGCCTGGTATGCATTTCACCCTGAGACGGAGGTTTATAGAAATTAGGAAATTGCCCGCCTGCCGGCAAAGCAGGGAAATTGGAAATTGGAAATTGGAAATTAGAAATTAGAAATTAGAAATTAGAAACTGATGTTACGCACTTGCTTAAAATTTGAAAAAACCAACCAAATCTTATTTGGAATTTGGTCAAATTTGACTACTGATTGTGAAGATTGTTTTGCTTCTATAGACGAAACAATATTTCAAATTGCCGAAATCACGGGTG
>JAJCYI010000007.1 GCA_029263015.1 Saprospiraceae bacterium
TTAGGGAGCAGGTAAAAAATAACCTACCCATTGAAATTAAAAAAAGATTAATACCTTGTGGAGAAAAATTATGAGAATATATTTAGCTCCAGCAGTTATCGTTAGTTTCAATTCAGCATTGAGCAAACTTACAGGCCATAAAAAGCGGCAATTTGCTGCTGAATTATGTGAAGGGTACTTTGATAATTCTCCCCGGAAAATGGAAAGGTATTTTGATGTCAGCCGTGAGATGGTTGCCTTGGGTATAAATGAGCGTCGAACGGGCATTTGTTGCAAAGGTGCCCACGAATTACGGGGGGCAAAAAAAAAGAAACAGCTTATCAAGACCTAGAACCAGATATTGAAGAAATAGTTGAGGAGAAAAGTCAAATTGACCCCCGGTTTAAAACACAGCGCTGTTATGTAAAAGTCAGTGCCGGTTATGTCCGTAAAGAACTGGTGCTGCACAAACCTTATGAGCTAAGTGATTTTTGCCTGGAGACGGTCAATAACGTACTCAACCGTTTGGGCTATACTTTAAAGAAAGTACTGAAGACCAAGCCCCTGAAGAAAATACCTGAAACGGATGCTATTTTTGAAAACGTCCACAAACAGCACCAATTGGCCAAATCAAGCCCACGTACCTTACGGGTTTCGGCGGATGTAAAAGCGAAAGTGAAAGTGGGCAACCTGGGCAGAAAGGGCTATTCCCGTACTAAAAACGCACCTAAAACAGATGACCATGACCACCATTGGACGGATGTCCTGGCACCTTTTGGTCTGCACGAAGTAAATACAGACAACACTTTTTTAGTGTTCGGCAATTCTAAAGAAACACCTGATTTTATTGCAGACTGTTTTGAATGGTGGTGGGACCAAAGACAATTTATGGCCGGCCAATATGACCTGTTGATGATTGACTTGGATAATGGTAAATCGGTCGCAGGAAACACAAAACGTTTTGTACAGCGAATGGTCGCATTTTCTAAAAAAATAGGCATTCCCATTCAGTTGGTCTATTATCCACCCTATCACAGCAAGTACAATATGGTGGAAAGGTTTTGGGCCGCCTTGGAAAACTATTGGTCCCCTTTGGTCCTGGACACTGTTAAAAACACGGTTGACATTGCCAGAAAAGCAGTCTGGAAAGGAATGAACCCAATCGTCCATTTCCTTGATAAAACTTATCAAAAAGGCCTTACTGTTGATTCCGGGGATTTCAAAGAACTTCAAAAATTTATTACTAGAAATCCCGATTTGCCAAAATGGGATGTACTCATTAATTTTAATGCAAGTGGGTAGGTTATTTTTTACCTGCTCCCTTACTTTTTACTTTTTACTTTTTACTTTTTACCTTTTACTTGAACTTACTTTCCACCTTTTACCTGAATTCACCACCTTTGCCCCCATGCGACCGTCCAACCACGATACCATCACCACTACCGCACTCCGTACCCTTGACATTGAGATCGAGGCGCTGCAAAACCTGCGCAATGGAATCAACGGTCATTTTTGCGAAGTGGTAGAAGCCATATTTGCCTCTAATGGTAGGGTCGTGGTGACCGGCATCGGCAAGAGTGCCCTGGTGGCGCAAAAGATCGTGGCAACGCTCAACTCGACGGGAACGCCGTCTCTTTTCATGCACGCGGCAGATGCTATTCACGGCGACCTGGGCATGATACAATCTGAAGACATACTGCTGTGCCTCAGCAAGAGTGGATCGACTGCTGAGATCAAAGTACTGGTGCCTTTGGTGAAAAACCGAGGCATCCGGGTGGTGGGCATGGTCAGCGAATTGGACAGTTGGCTCGGCAAACATGCTGACCATTTGTTGCATACACCAGTCACTAAAGAAGCTGACCCCAACAACCTCGCACCAACCGCCAGCACTACTGCACAGATGGCGATGGGTGATGCGATTGCTGTTTCCCTTTTGGCATTGCGAGGATTTCAACCTGGAGATTTTGCAAAGTTCCACCCAGGCGGTGTTTTGGGGAAACAACTGTACCTGCGGGTCCGTGATTTGTACAAAACAAACGAGTGCCCAGCGGTACTTTCTGAGACGAATTTGCACGATACCATCCTCGAAATGACGAGTAAGCGGCTTGGCTGCACTGCCGTTGTGGATAAGCAAGGAAAAGTATTGGGGATCATCACCGATGGCGACCTGCGCCGCATGCTGGAGCAGCAAGCCAAAGATGGCATTTCAAACTTGCAAGCCAAAGATGTCATGGGTGCCAACCCGATAACGATTGCAGCCGATGCCCTGGCCGTAAAAGCACTCGAACTGATGAGGGGAAATAGCATCACCCAATTGCTGGTGGAGGAAGAGGGGAAGTATGCTGGCGTTGTCCATCTGCACGATTTGATTCGGGAGGGTTTGGTGTGATGGATTTTCAAGAAATAATCCCTCAGAGGTAGGCATCTTTATCTTCGAGCATTCATTTTTTTCTTTTATAACCAGGGTTGTTTGGTTCGTGCAATGTGGCTGGTGTAGGTTGGCTGAGCGAAGGGTAGAGCTTGTTCCTTCTGTTGAAATACAAGTTTAAATAGTCTTTCAGATGATAAGCATAGGAGTCAAATCCATCGGTTCCAAAGTGCGCATTTTTTTCTGGTAAATAGTCGGCAGGGACATCGCTCACGGGTACAAGGGTAGCTGTTTCCCAAATAATATTCTTGTCAATGTCTATAAAATAAACGAATCCATCTGGATTGTTCCGAATTAAGTTTACATCACTTGTCTTTCCATTGAAATAGTCGTGCAATAGTTCAAAGTTAGTCCTGTACAAAATCCAGCGGTTGTGCTTTTCATCCTTATCGCACCACATCATTAAGAAGTCCTCATTGTTTTCATCCGCTAAATGGGAGAAGAACGGTCCTTCATAGGATAGCAGGTCGCCAAGGACTTTGTACTTTTCCTGCGAAATCAACAGTTTGATACCTTTTAGTTGTAGCATGAGTTTAAATAGTTTTCAATTATGTATCACAATTCACCAATTATATAAAAATGTTCTTGGAGTTGCACATCAGTAAGTAGGTGGAGTTAAATAATCGATACTTTTGACGAGGTTACCTGCCTACCGGCAGGCAGGTTTTTTCGTCAGACAAGGCAAAAAAAATTAGCATAGCCATAGCTACGGTCATTTTTTTTTAACAAAGTGTGGCGGAAAAAGAGCCCGCCAAAAGTGTCGATTATT
>JAJCYI010000008.1 GCA_029263015.1 Saprospiraceae bacterium
TTTCCGCCATACTTTGTTAAAAAAAATGACCGTAGCTATGGCTATGCTAATTTTTTTTGCCTTGTCTGACGAAAAAACCTGCCTGCCGGTAGGCAGGTAACCTCGTCAAAAGTGTCGATTATTTAACTCCACCTACTTAGCAAGCAAATCGTGAGCTTATTCCTGCCAAATTTTTTCAATCGCAGGGTTGTCCACCCATTTGCTCCATTCTTTATTATAGGTGTGGATTTCTAAAGTGCTTTTTCCATTTGAATTTTCGAGAGACAATCCTTTATTGGCCCATTCGAATATGCTACCGTATAGGTTGAAGACATTGGTGAACCCCATTTTTTTCAAACGTTCACCTATTTTTTCGCTGCGGTATCCGACTGAGCAATAGAGTACCACCGATTCGTCTTTTTTTATTTCTTTAAAAACAGCAGGGTCAAATTTTTCAAAACCAACATGAATAGCGCCTGGGATGTGACTGATATTGTATTCCACCTCTTCCCGAACATCAAACAGATTCACTTTTTCCAACTTTTTTTCCAGTTCCGAAACGCTCATCAACGGAACTGAAAAACTGAGCAGTTGACTAAGCTCAGTATCAAATGCAGCATTACCGGTGGTAGGTTTTTGAGCCAGGCCACCAGTCAACATTCCAAAATACAGAGGCATAATCAAAAGAAGTTTTTTATGAAATAAATAATGAGAACATCAGTAGGCTCTATCTTCCAAAGTGGACTTTTTTTGTGCCTTATCTAGTTCAAAAAAAGTCATCCAAATAAATCTCGCCCCCTCGTCCAGCCAACCCTTCGGTACGAAATCAAAAACTCTAGGAGCAGGAGCAGAAGCCCAGCACCGATAAAATATTGAAAATAACTATTGTATTCAGTAAACGACCGCACCTCCAGTTCCCGCTTTTCCATCTGGTCGATACGGGTCTGCAAAGCTGTGGATACGGTAGCGTCACCATCATTAATGTGGAAATAGAACCCATCCCCTTTTGCTGCTATTTCGGACAGCATTTCTTCATTCAGCTGAGAGCGTACAGGTTGGCCAGTATTGTCCCGTTTATAGTCTTCACGACCATGCATTGAAATTGGAATGAAGCTTCCTGATGATGTACCTACACCAACCGTAAATAGGAAAATACCGTCATCCCTGGCAGATTCAGCCTGCTCAAGAGCCTTGCCGTCATGATCCTCGCCATCAGTAATTATAATGAGCGCTTTGTGGCTTTTCTCCTCATCTGCAAATGATCGATGGGCCAATTCAATGGCGTCGCCGATGACGGTGCCTTGCGTTCCAGCCAGGTCAGGATTGGCGCTGCGCAAGAAAAGCTTGGCGGCAGCATAATCCGTGGTGACGGGCATTTGCAAATAAGCAGCACCAGCAAAAAGGATGATGCCGATCCGCTCACCTTTCAGTTTGTCCACCAGGCCTTCGGCAAAACGCTTGGCCCGCTCAAGGCGGTTGGGCGGAATGTCCTGGGCATACATGCTGGTCGAGATGTCGAGGGCAATCAAGACATCCACACTTTTGCGGTTCACTTTTTCCCGCTTCGAACCCCACTGGGGATTTGCCCAGCCAACAATGAGGAATGCCAAAGCCAACAACAAGATGCCAAATTTCACACCCTGCCTGTATTTGGAGGCATCGGGCATCAGCGCCTTCAGCAGGGAAGTATCGCCGAGACGGGCAGTCGCTCTTTTTTGCCATTTCAAAAACAATAGGAAGAAACCCAGCATCACCGGCAGCGCGGCAAAAGCATAGAGAAAATATGAATGTTCGAATCGAAACATGAATCAGCGGTGTAACGGTTTATTGGTGTAAAGGTGTTTTGGTTTATCGATGCAAAGATATGAGAAAGCAGTGGTGTGCTTTAACCCCATTAAACGGGGAATTGATGAACCGAAATCACATCTTCCTTTCCAATAAATCTTTGATGGCGGGAAGCAATTCTGGGAATTGAAACTGAAACCCCATGCTTTGCACCTTTTCAGCAGACACTCTTGTACTGTCCAAAATCATATCAGCCATTTCACCCATAACGGCACGCAGTAAAAATGCTGGAGCGGAGGTGAGTATGGCTGGCTTACCGAGGGCTTCTTTACAGTTCAGCACAATTTTTTTGTTGGTTGCAGGTGCGGGGGCAACGCCATTGTAGTAGCCGCTATATTGTTCATTCTCAATGGCTTCGACAAACATCCGCGCCATATCGTCAATATGGATCCAAGAGTAGAACATACTTCCGTTTCCGAAATAAGTACCGTTGAAAAACCTGAAGGGCAGGAGCATTTTTTGTAATGCACCGCCTTTTGTGGACAGCACGATGCCGATGCGGAATGCCACTGTCCGAATGCCTGTATCAGCAACAGCATCGATGGATTTTTCCCAAGCAACGACTGATTTTGGCAAAAAACCAATTGCACCTGAAGGATCGTTTTCTTTCAACAATTGCTCGCCCCGATTACCATAATAGCCAATGGCAGAGGCTGAGATGAATGCCTTGGCCGGTGTTCTTTTCTCCTCGATAAATGATTTGAACAGCAGGGTTGAGTTGACCCGACTTTCAATAATCAATTTTTTACGAGCTGGCGTCCAACGTGCATCGGCTACAGCCGCCCCTGCCAAGTTTATGATGAAATCGGTCTGTTCGAGTGCTTCCACTTCGATCAGTTTTTTATCCAAATCCCATTGGTACGCAGGGTATTCTGCACTCAAATTGCGCTTCCGACTGAGGTGGAGAACGTGGTAATTTCTCTCTCTTAACAACTTGCTGAGGCGGGTGCCGAGCAGACCTGTTCCTCCAGCGATGAGTATTGTGGGCATTGGCGATAAGTTTAACCATAAAGTAAAGCAACTATCAAAAGATTTAATAATAACCATTTCGAGAACTTACCATTCATCATTCCACCATATTATTTTAACTTCGTGCTTTCCCTTAACCAACATTGCCAAAAACTCATCATTGCCATGCGCAGAAATCAAATCTCCCTTTTTGTCTTCCTTTCTTTTATTCTCACATTTATCACTTGCAGCCCTGACAAACAAGATGGCAAACCGAATTGGAAGCACAACGACAACACCGTGCGGGTGAGGCTGACCGCTGACGTGCAATCCCTGAACCCCTTTTTGTACAGGGGGGGCTGGACAAAAAATGTCTTTGAACTCATTTTCCAATATCCTATGGATTTTGACCGAAAGACAGTAAGTATGACACCTCAAACAATCATATCTGAACCTATTGTGGAGGACATCGAGGAAGGGCCATATGCAGGAGGACAAAAAATTTCATTTCAGCTTTTAGAAGAAGCTGCTTGGGATGATGGCGCACCCGTCACCGGGCATGATTATGTTTTTTCGATGAAAACCCTTTTCAACCCAAACCTTCCTTTGCAGGCTTTTGCCAGTTATCTGGAAATGGTCAGGGACATCCAAGTGGATGAAAACAACTCTAAAAAATTCACCGTTTTTACCGACAAAAAATACTACCTGGCTCTCGCTGCGGTCAGCAATATTACCATGTTGCCCGAGCACATTTATGATGGAGAGGGACTTACGAAAGGTTTTTCGTTTAAGGAAATGAGGGATGGCAAAGCGGAAGAATTGACCCAAAATGAAAACCTGAAAAAATTTGCTGAGGAGTTCAAATCTCCTAAATATTCCAGAGAGGTTGTTTCAGGTTCCGGACCTTACCAATTGTCAGAGTGGGTGGACCAGCAGCGGATCGTTTTGACAAAAAAACAAAACTGGTGGGGCGATGCCCTGGCTGACAAAATCAACCTGTTGGCTGCTTATCCAGATACCATCGTTTTCATCCCAATTAAAGACCAGACCGCTGCAACTACTGCTTTAAAGGGCGAGGACATTGACGTGTTGCTCACTGCCGACGCAAAACAGTTTGTGGAGATGAAGGACAATGAATTCGTTACTCAAACTTTTGACCTGCAAACACCTTCCCGCTTTGTCTTTTTTTACACGGCAATCCAAAACCGCAATCCAAAGTTATCTGATAAACGGGTGCGGAATGCCATAGCAAGGCTCGTTGATATGGACGAAGTGATCCGCGATTTGTACAATGGCTTGGGCCAACGGATGGTTGGACCATTCCTGCCTTACCGGGATTATTACAATAACGACCTGGAACTCATCGGCCTTGATCTCGACAAGGCACGGGAGCTATTGACCGAAGCGGGTTGGACAGATACCAACGGCAACGGAATCGTGGATAAAATGATTGATGGTCAACTGACCGAAATGGATCTTGAATTCCTTTATACGCCTGGCCTATCGTTGCAAGAAAATTTGTCGGAACTGTATAAAAACAACGCTAAAAAAGTGGGCATCAATATCGAAAGAGTGGCAGTGGAAAGCAATGTGATGGGCACTCGGATGCGAAATGCCAATTATGAACTCGCTGGTAGGGGCGCTGGACTCATTCCAGGACTTCCCGACGACCCTAAACAAATGTTCCATACTGAGAGTGCGCAGCCTGGCGGCTCAAATTATTGCCGATTTGGCAATGCGGAAACTGATGCAATTATTGATGAAATCCGCACCACAACCGATGTTGCGAGAAGGAAGGAGCTTTACCTGAAATTTCAGGAAATCATTTACGATGAACAGCCCATGATCTTCCAATTTGCACCGTTGGACAGAATAGCCGTCCACAAGCGTTTCGAAGCCGTTTATACTGCGCTGTCGCCAGGTGTTGTTTTGCAGCATTTGAAGTTGAAAGAGTAAAATTTTGGGCGGTGTATCAAATGTAATGCTGCCGTTCTAAATTAAATTGCCAAAAGAACCAACCGATCGCCAGGTCATGCCACTTGTCCAATTTGGAAAAAGAAAGCGACTTCCTGACCAACCGGCTGACCCTGGCCCTGATGGTGGCGTTAAACCCTTCAATGTAAAAAGTCAGGTCTTTGCCGGCTTCATGTTGGGCAGGCGGGATGATGCTTTGATAGGCTTCCCGGTCATCTGTTTCAAAATTACAGCCTTGCAGGACAGGCGGTATCTTGTCCCAAAACTTCTTGGCCGCCCCTTTGCCCCTGCCACCGATATGATAGGCGACCACCAGACGGTGGACAGGGTCGTATGCTACCCATATCCAACGTTTATTGACTTTCTTTTGCACGAACGACCACAGCTCATCTGCCTGGATACCAAATACTTGCAGCTTTTTTATCCGGCCGGCCAGTTGTGGCGACAGGCCAAGGTTATTGGGTGTCTGTTCCCAAAAAGAACGGGCAAACGACTGGGGCCAGTTTAGGCCGGCCCCAAATACCCGGCAAATTGCACGCAGGGACAAACGCTCTTTCAATGCTTTTTTGACCATTGCTTTTGTCCGTCCGGATTTCGTGTGCTTGTTGTTCCGTACAAACTGCCGGCCACAGCATTTGCATTGGTGGTTCTGTTTTCCATAATAGGTGTGGCCGTTCTTTTTTATATTTGTGCTGTGACAACTTGGGCAGAATAAGTACATAATATTTGAGTTTCGTCACTACAAATTTATGCACTTGCCACAGTTGTCATTTTTAGCATTACATCAGCATTACATTTGATGCACCGCCAAAATTATATGCTCAATTATCTGGTAAAACGCCTGTTGTTGTTCATCCCGACCCTCATTGTGGCCAGCATGATCGCATTTGGATTGAGCAAACTGGCAGAAGGCGACCAAGTACTTGACTACCTCATCACCGATCCTTTTGGTGAAATAGAGAACCCTACCGACCTTTTCAATGCTGAAAACACTTATCAACGGGCAGCCAACGAACTTAGCTTAGACAGGCCTGCGTTTTATTTTTCCATCACTTCAAGAGCATATCCCGACACCCTCCATAAAATAGGGTTGGCCAACCGCCGGAATACGGTCGAAAAACTAATTTCACAATATGGTAATTGGCCACAGATCGAAACCTATTACAATAACATCCGAAGCTTGGAATTGGAAATACTTTCGCTGCCCGACAGCCTTGATGCTGCAAAGGTCAAAATCCCTTTGAGGGATCTATACATTAGTTATAGGCATGAAACCATAAATAACAGGATCGACGAAATAAGGTCAGTTTTGTCAGAGAACAAAGCCCTGTCCAAATGGCTGAATACTGATTTTGATGTTTTGAAAAACAAATATGGTGACGTATTCAACCAAGCCACGCCGCGCAAATTGCTAATGCCTTCCATTCAATGGCATGGCTTCCGAAATCAATACCATGCTTGGATCGGTAGTTTTGTGAGAGGCGATTTTGGAATTTCCATTTTTGAGCGAAGACCCGTCGCCGACAAACTGGCTCCAGCCCTTTTCTGGACAATGGTGCTGAACCTTGGAGCCATTTTTATTGCCTTCCTAATTTCCATTCCGTTGGGGGTGTATTCTGCAGCAAGGAGTGGCAGCCAGTTTGACAAAGCGACTTCATTGGGTTTGTTCATGCTTTACTCCTTGCCAGCTTTTTGGATCGGGACCATGCTTCTGATCTTTTTTACCACCAAGGAATATGGAATGGATATTTTTCAAGGTATTGGTTTAGGAGAAATCCCAATGTCGGCACCTTGGTGGAAACAAATCTGGTTGGCCATGCCACATTTGTTGTTGCCCATTGCATGTATCGCTTATCCCGCATTGGCATTCCTTACCCGACAGGTGCGAGGTGGCATGGTCGATGTACTTGGACAGGAATACATAAAAACAGCCAGAGCCAAAGGGCTTTCTGAAAAAACAGTCATCTGGAAGCATGGATTTAGGAACGCACTTTCGCCGATCATTACGCTGTTGGCTTCTGTGTTTCCCGCAGCCATAGCAGGATCGATCACGATAGAATTCATTTTCAATATCCCGGGGATGGGCTGGCTTACATTAAATGCCATTTTACAAAAAGACTGGCCGGTGGTTTTTGCCGTACTGATGCTTGGTTCTGTGCTCACCATCGTGGGAATATTAGTATCGGATATATTATACGCAATGACGAATCCAAGAGTGAGGTTTGGCGAGGCAAGTACAAAGTGATTTTAATACAATCTGAAAACTGTGTTTTTTAGCAAAAAAGAAAATTGGATAGCGGAAAAAATGGAAAATGGACGGATAAGTAAAAGTCCTTTTTCATTGATGAGCCAAAGGTTCAGGAAGAACCGATTGGCTTTTTGGTCGCTCCGTGTTCTTTACGTTCTGGTTTTCATTGCTGTATTTGGAGATTTTATTGCCAACGAAAAACCCATCTATTGCAAAATTGAAGGCGAGAGCCATTTCCCGATATTCAGGCAATACCTCATTGATATTGGCCTTGCAAAATTGGACGCACGCTTTTTTCAAAACGACTGGGACGAACATGATTACGAGTCAGTCGTTTTTCCCTTCATTCCTTATTCTTCAAAAACTATTGACGGCAAAAACGGAGGGTACGCCAGTCCGTTTGAGAAGCAAAAGATTGTCTCGGCAAGATATAGGCATTGGCTCGGCACGGATAATTTAGGGCACGATGTTGCGGCAGGCATGATCAGCGGCACACGGGTAGCTTTGTTGGTCGGGGTGATTGCCATGTCGATTGCCTCATTGATCGGAATTCTGCTGGGGTCGATGGCCGGTTTTTTTGGTGACGACCGATTTCAAGTAAGCAAGAGTTCGTTGTGGGTTTATTTAATAGGGCTATTCGTAGCCTGGTTTTATGCTTTCAAAGCGAGGAGCTTTGAATTGTCAGAAGCTGCAAAGGGGGGGGAACTATCAAAACAGTTGCTAATCAGCCTTTTGATTTTCGGAACTATCCTTTTAACCTGTCGTTGCATTTTGTTTTTTATAAAAAAAATGAGATGGCCGGGTAAAAAAGTACGATTACCGCTTGATCTGATTATCATGCGGATGATCGAAGTGCTCAATTCCATTCCAGGCTTTTTACTCTTATTATCCATCGTTGGTGTCCTGCAAAGAGGATCAATTTTTATCGTGATGGCAATTATTGGGCTTATTCGCTGGACGAGCATTGCCCGCTTCCTCAGGGCCGAGTTGTTGCGTATCCGAAACCTTGAATACATTGAAGCTGCTCGGGCAATGGGATTCTCCAATAAAAGGATACTGCTACGTCATGCTCTACCCAATGCCCTGACACCAGTCTTGATTACCATTTCATTTGGCGTCGCATCAGCAATTTTATTGGAGTCGGCCTTGTCTTTTCTTGGATTTGGCATTGGTGAAGAAACCGTAACGTGGGGAAAACTATTATCGGAAGCTCGTAGGTACCCTGGGGCATGGTGGATGGCCCTGTTTCCAGGTGGGGCTATTTTTATCACGGTCACCATTTTCAACCTGATCGGTGAGGGATTGACCAAGGCCATTGGTTCGGAATGAACCAAGAAGTTGAAACCCCTTTGTTTATTAGCATTTTCACTATATGAAACCCTGTGGAGAAAACCCCGTTATTTTCACTTGTGCCCCTTATTCGTCCCTTTAGGGAAAAGTCCTGAACGGGTTTTGGATTTTGGGTATTTGCCTTTTTTATTTGGCTGCACATGGGCGTTTTCGTTAATCTTGCAGCCATATCCACGATTGCATGACGAGGTCGAAACGATGAGAAAAGAGAGGGAAATCAATAAAATAAATAGCGCAGGTAATTTCTTCATTTTTTGGAAAAATTAATTTTAGCAAGCTCAAATATCGGTATAATCCAATAAAAATGCCGGAATAGCCGGAAAACCCAGTAAAATCAGGCATTTTTAACGTAAAAAACGTTTGGAAAAACCAATGCTTGTATAAATTTGCGCCGCTTTAATAATTCCTTAATTTTTTTAAAACTGTAAAGATGAACAAAGGAGATTTGATCAACAAAGTAGCAGAAAGTGCTGGTCTCACCCAAGCACAAGCTAAGACTGCTGTTAGCTCAGTATTTGATGCAGTTTCTGACTCTCTTCAAGATGGCGACAAAGTTACCTTGATTGGATTCGGGACTTTCTCTGTTAGCCACAGAGCAGAACGTCAAGGACGTAACCCTGCTACTGGTGCAACAATTACTATTGCCGCTAAAAGCAATGTGAAATTCAAGCCAGGTAAAGAGCTTACGGCATCTGTGAACTAATTCAGAAACCATAAAAGCTAAGGAGGGGGCAGTCGGGATTTTTCCGGGCTGCCCTTTTCCTTTTTCTGACCACGTAATTAAGTAACAAAGCCTACATTTGCAGCCGTTTTTTAAACTATAATAGTTGTACGAGTTCCTAAAAAATATCGGCAAAAAACTGGTTTCCAAGGATTGGTTGCTTGACAATGAAGAGGCCATCCGAAAGATATTTGCTTTCAAGTATCGAGGCAAACAGCGACAGTGCAATATCTGTGGAACAAGGCTCTCAAAATTCATCCGATTAAGTACAGGCGATTTACTTTGTCCTTTTTGTGGTAGCCTACCCCGCAACAGGAGGCTCTGGCAACTAATAAATGAAATAGGTGTTTCGGGTTCGGTATTGGACTTTTCCCCATCAAGGTGCCTGCACAAAGCAATGAACAAAATGGATGGACTGGATTACGTGAGCACGGATTTCGCCGGGGAGTTCAACGCTCAAAAGTCGTATGATATTACTGCCATTGCCGAGCCAGCAGAACGATTTGACTTGATAATCTGCTACCATGTACTGGAGCATGTTGAGAACGATACCAAGGCCATGTCAGAATTATTCCGAGTATTAAAAAAAGGAGGCAAAGCTATTGTTCAGACCCCTTTCAAAGATGGCGATATTTTTGAAGATGCCACAATAGATTCACCTCAAGAAAGATTCAAAAAATTTGGGCAAGAAGACCACGTTAGAATATATTCTGTTCAAGGATTAAAAAGCCGATTGGAAATAGAAGGTTTTAAAATTCAGGTTCTTATATATGGTAAGAATAACAATGAATCAATTTTACCATTAGGGTTGAAGGAACATGAAACCATCCTGATTGCTTCAAAATAACTTATTAAAAGCTACAATATTAAAATGAAATTTGCGACTAAAACCATCCATGCAGGCATACACCCCGACCCATCGACAGGGGCGGTCATGACACCTATTTATCAAACATCAACCTATGCCCAGGATGCTCCAGGAGAACATAAAGGGTATGAATATGCCCGTACCCAAAACCCAACCCGTCTGACTTTAGAAGACAATTTGGCAGCATTGGAAAATGGAACTCACGGTATTTGTTTTGCAAGTGGCATGGCCGCAATGGATGCTGTGCTCAAATTATTGGAAACAGGCGATGAGATTGTTGCCACCAACGATCTTTATGGAGGGTCGTACCGATTGATCACAAAAATATACCAGCAGTTTGGCATCAAGGGGAGTTTTGTCCCGATGTATGATGCAAATAATTTTGAACAATATTTGACCGATAAAACAAAATTGATTTGGATCGAAACCCCTACCAATCCAATGTTGAACATTGTTGACATTGAAGCCATCTGCAAAATAGCCAAGGAACGGGACATTCTTATTTGCGTGGATAACACATTTGCATCTCCCTATCTACAAACACCGCTCGATCTTGGCGCAGACATCGTGCTCCATTCTGGAACAAAATACTTGGGCGGACACTCCGATACTGTTCATGGGGCCATTGTCGTAAAAGATAAAGATTTGGCCGACCGCTTCTATTTTATCCAAAATGGTTCAGGAGCAATTGCTGGCCCAATGGATTGTTTTTTGGTTTTGCGTGGCATCAAGACACTCCATTTGCGGGTGGAAAGAGCTTGCCAGAACGCTGCGAAAATTGCCAGTGTCTTAAAAGGCCATTCCAAGATTTCAAATGTTTATTACCCTGGTTTTGAAGAACATCGGGGTCATTCAATCGCAAAAAAACAAATGCGGGACTTTGGCGGAATGGTCTCGTTTGATTTGAAAAACGATGAATTTGAAGATGCAAAAAAAGTACTCAGCAGCACGGAGTTATTCATTTTAGCGGAGTCGCTCGGCGGAGTTGAGTCATTGATTGGCCACCCAGCCTCCATGACCCACGCCTCCATACCGAAAGAAGAGCGGTTAAAAGTGGGACTTACAGATTCCCTGATCCGCCTTAGTGTTGGGGTGGAGAATGTTGACGATCTCTTGGAAGATTTGGACAATGCCTTGTCCGTGCTGTAAACACCAATTTCAGAACCACAACTACGGACTTAGACGATAGGCTATTCTAATACGTAACTTAAGTTGGGACGAATCCATATCTGAAAAGGAAATCGGTATACCCGGTTTATGGTTTATTGGTATAAAGACCCTCCGGAAGACCAAAACACCTTATACCAATAAACCCTTTAATCTTGATCTGTATTTATCGCAACCTTGGATTACGTATAAATATTAAGAATACCATCTATGAGCCTAATGTCTATCGTCTTAATATTTATTGTCAGGTCATAAGACATTTTGTTCGTTCTTGTTAGAAGTTAAACGCCCATTCCTCTCCCAAATAAAACAAACAAATTGCACTTCACAATAATCTTACATGCTGTAGTCAGCCCTTTGTGGTGAAAAAATATTCTTTTAAAATTCACCCTATCTGGCAAACAAAACACAACTTTCCTAAGTCAATGACAATCAAAAACTTGCACATAAAAGTGCTGGCTAAAAATTTTATAGTATAATAAATACAAATAATACAAGTTTTTTGTCAACTTTTTTTGTGATGTGGTTTTTTTTTTGGAAATTTGTAGTTCTTGACTTTTGTATAAGCACATCCTACGAACGTTCCTACTTATAGACAAGGAATCCAAGTTAGCTTAATAAACATATTACTGGAGAAAACACAAACGACAAACTGATACTAACAAAAGAGTACCCTGCATTGTCATTATATGCATGTTGTATTTGAGTAGGCAAAAACGGGATTAATGAAAGCCATTCCACTTAACATTGAGAGATTACACACAATTAAAAGAATTACTAATCTTTTGTTCATAAAACAGCAGCGAAATGAGCACCACGTTCAAAACTATTCTTTCGGGTTGCCTAGAATTTGGCAGCCAAAGAAGCTATGACCAGGTACTGAAACTCTTTCAGCACCGCACGGAAAATTACTACCGCAACAACATACTTATTGATGCGGAAGAAGTTTTCCAAGAATCTTCTTATACCCTTGATCTTCCCCGTTATATTTCTGAATGTCCTGAAAAAAGTTGGAAAAACACATCAAACCTATTGGATTACGTTGCCCAATATGCCATTGCTGGCGATATTAGGATGTGGGTCATCCATGAAGGCAAATTGATCTTTGATCAGACCATAGAGCCTCAAGGGGATAAAAGCGCCATCCAGGCATATATGAAAGGACGCGAGCTGGTGCAGGAAACTGGTATGGAGGAAGAAGCGATGAAAGCATTGAACCGAGCGATTGATAAATTCGAACGTCACGGGAAAGCATACGAACGGAGGGGTTACATCAATTTCAAACTGAGAAATTACAAAGACGCGATGTACGATTTTACAAAAAGTATCGACATCCATCCAAATAATCCAGAGGCATATTGGGGCCGAGCCAATGTAAAGATCATAAACCAAGATTTCCTTGGGGCAATCGAAGATCTTCAGAAAACAACAAAAACCTCCATCCCCCACCAGCCTATCTATTGGACGGCCCGCCGCCTCAAAGGGGAATTACACTTACAATTGAGAGAATACCAACAAGCAATCTTCGAGCTTAAGCAGGTCACAAAACGACCATTCAAAGAGGGCGACCCAAATCTAAAATGGCAAAAGAATGCCTTTTTCAACTATGGGAAAGCCCTTTTTGAATTAGGCGAATACAGCGAAGCTGTCAACGCATTTAATAAAACAATTGAACTGAATGTTGACCGCAAAGAAGCTCCTTCGAAAGCTGAGCAATACCTTAACAGAGCACTTGCCCGCCAAAAGGCTGGCGAAACTGGATATAAGAGTGACCTCAAAGAAGCCGCTCAACTTGGCTCTGCAAAAGCAGTTGAACTGCTCGAAGCTATGGCTTGACCTATACCGAAACGAAATAAGCATAATAGAAAAATGCACGTTGAATGGCTGCCAGATTACCTGGTGGCCATTTCTTTTTGGAAAAAGCCCACAATCCAATCGTTTCCCTTTCGTTTTATGATATTCGACAATTGTTGGCCTCTTCCTAAAACCAACCCATAATTTCAACAAGATGATCAGATTGTTTTCCATACTCAGCTTCCTTGTCTTATTCCAAAATTGCATTGCCCAAAAAAGTTATACTACAGAAAAAACGGCCAAATCCAAATTAGTGGACATGCTGCACAAAGGGCAACGGCTTTCTATCAATGGACAGCTTAATGCTGCAGTTACCGAGTTAGAAAAAGCGCTGAAGGCAGACTCCCGGTTCATTGATGCACATATTGAGTGGGCCAATGTTAAAAACCAGCAGGGGAAATTTGCTGAAGCCGAATTGGGGTATGAGAAAGCACTCGCCATTGATCCAAGTTACTTGCATGGCGTATTATATAGCCTCGCCATTGTTGAATTTGATCAAAAAAAATTCGATGAATCGGCAAGCCATATGGAAAAATATTTAGCAAAAGGCAAAATAAGCGAACGAAGGAAAAAGACGGCAGAAAAGTACTTGAACAATGCCAACTTTGCCGCCAACGCACTCGCCAACCCCGTCCCTTTCGACCCAAAAAACATGGGCATCAATATAAATACCCCCGATTTTGAATACTTCCCTACACTGACTGCTGACGGTGAAAAATTAATATTTACAAAAAGGAGAAGAGGGCTGGAAGATTTTTATATCAGTCATAAAATAAATGGGGAATGGCAAAAAGCAGTGCCCATCGAATCCGTAAATACACCGGAAAATGAAGGTTCCCAATCTGTGTCTGCCAACGGAAAACTCCTCATATATACGGGCTGTAACAGGAAGGGAGGATATGGCATGTGCGACCTATATTTTACGGAATATATAAACGGGAAATGGATGCCAGTAAAAAATATCGGCCCACCTATAAATACCAACCAATGGGAAGCGCAGCCCTTCCTTTCCGCCGATGGGCAAACACTATACTTCTGCCGTGACCCAAAGGGGGGGAGGGGGAACATAGATATATGGACAAGTCAACGATTGGAAAATGGCGAATGGGGCACACCTAAAAAATTACCGGAAACAATCAATTCAAAAGGAAAGGAGCAAGTCCCGTTTTTACACCCTGACGGACAGACCTTATATTTTTCATCCGATGGGCACCCGGGCATGGGAAGGGCAGATATATATCTTTCAACGCTTATGGAGAATGGGATATGGGGTAAGCCCCAAAACATAGGCTATCCCATCAACACCGAAAAAAACGAAATAGCATTATTTGTCGGACTAAGTGGTTTGATTGCATATTTAGCCAGCGACCAAAAAAGCGGCTTTGGCAAAACGGATATTTATAGTTTTGAACTGCACGAGGCCGCACGGCCACAACCTGTCACGTATGTCAAAGCCATTGTGACGGATGCAAATACCCGGAATAATCTTACTGCAAAAGTGGAATTTATTGACCTCGAAAACGGCCAAACCCATGCGACATCTTTTACTGATAATGATGGGGAGTTTTTAGTTACATTACCTATCGGAAAAAATTATGCACTTAATGTCTCGAAAGAGGAATATCTTTTTTATTCTGAAAATTTTGCATTAAAAAATATTGACTCTTTAAATAAACCATTTGAATTAAATATAGAATTACAACCTATTCCAGAAACAGCAGAAACAGGACGTGCCTCCAATCCCATAATATTAAAAAACGTATTTTTTGAAACTGGTTCTGCTGAATTAAAAAAAGAAAGTACAGCAGAGTTAAATCATTTGAAAAATTTGTTGGAAGAAAATCCAAAAATAAAAATTCAAATAAATGGACATACTGACAATGTCGGATCGGGTGAGGACAATTTAATTCTCTCTAAAAACAGGGCAATGGCAGTGTATAATTATTTGATTGAGAATGGGGTCCTTGGAAGCAGGTTGTCCTATGAAGGTTATGGTGAATCAATGCCCATAGCACCAAACGAATCTGATAGAGGAAGAAAAGAAAACAGGCGAACTGAATTTACTGTTATACAATAATACTGTGCGCACAAGACTGATAATCAGGTTAATAGGTCTATTAATTCTAAAACTCCTTGGTGTTTTGCATGGGTCAACGCAGTATTACCCCTCCCATCTTTTATGCTTTTATCTGCCCCTGCATTTAATAGTAATTTTGCAATTTCCGTTTGCCCAAAAGTAGCAGCATAAATAAGTGCTGTTGCATTATTATAATTTAGAACGTTGACATCTGCGCCGTTGTCGATCAGCATTTTTGCAATATCTTTATACCCTTTAAAACAGACTCCCATCAACGCGGTATTTCCTGCGGCATCTTTCCCATTGATATCCGCGCCATTTTTTATAAAATATTCAGCAATATCTCCATGCTCGCTATATGTCGCTAAAATCAAAGGTGTAAATCCTCGGAGATCTTTTTCTGATAAAATATTTTTATTGTTTTCGACGGTATCTTTTATTTCTTTAAATTCTCCTTTCCTGATTAAATTAAAAAAATCCATGATCTATGTTTTATAGTTAAGAGGCAACTTCGAGTTGCCTCTTAACTTTATATCATCCAATCAATATTCGGCTAATTTGGAGATGCCGAGTGCTTTTCTTACGCCCGCTCCATATTCTGGGTCAGCTTTGTCGTACAATGCCAATTGGCGCTCTATGATTTCCATCGGCACCCCAGCCATCGCTCCTGCGATATTGCTGAACAAACGTTGTTTTTGCCCGTCGTCAAACAATCGAAACAGATCGCCCGGCTGTTTGAAATCATCAATTTGCTGGTTGTACTCATATCTGGAAATATCCCCTGAAACCCTCATCGGTGGCTCTTCCACGCTATGGTCTTCTTTTGGCCCATCGAATGAATTTGGTTCATAATACGCATCTGGATTATCGGTATTGTTGTCGAAGAAACGCATGACCCCGTCCTTATGGTAATGGTTCATTTCCGATTTTGGCGCATTGATGGGCAATGCTTCGTAATGAGTACCGAGCCTGTACCGGTGCGCATCAGCATAAGAAAATATTCTTGCCTGCAACATTTTGCATGGAGAGAAACCAATGCCGGGCACAATGTTGGAAGGGGAGTAAGCCGCCATCTCAACATCTGTGAAATAATTTTCAGGATTTCGGTTCAGTTCGAGTATACCCACCTCAATGAGTGGATAGTCACCGTGCGGCCAGACCTTGGTCAGATCAAAAGGGCTGTAAGGTGTTTTTTCAGCTTCCATTTCCGGCATGATCTGTACCATCATTTTCCATTTTGGAAAATCGCCCTTCTCAATAGTTCCGTACAATTCTTCTTGATAACTTTCACGGCTATTCCCAATCACCTTAGCAGCTTCCTCATTGGTGTAATGCCGATGACCTTGCATGTTCTTAAAATGGAATTTCACCCAAAACCGTTCGCCATCCTTGTTCCAAAAACTATAGGTGTGCGAGCCGTACCCGTTCATGTACATGGGTGCGACGGGAATCCCTCGGTCGGACATGAGAATAGTCACTTGATGCAAGCTTTCCGGCATGAGCGACCAAAAATCCCACATGGCGGTATTGGAGCGCAGATTGGTTTTAGGATGCCGCTTTTGCGTATGGATAAAATCGGGGAACTTGTATGCGTCGCGCACAAAAAAGACAGGGGTATTGTTCCCGACAAGGTCCCAATTGCCTTCTTCAGTGTAGAACTTCAACGAAAAACCCCGTACGTCCCTTTCTGCATCAGCTGCTCCCTGTTCGCCAGCAACGGTCGAGAACCTGGCAATCATTGAAGTCTGTTTGCCAACTTCTGAGAACACTTTGGCGCAGGTATATTTGGTGATGTCGTTGGTGATGGTGAGGGTGCCATGAGCACCCCATCCCTTTGCGTGTACCACTCTCTCAGGAATTCTTTCCCTGTTCTGGTGAGCAAGTTTTTCGAGCAATTTGTGATCTTGGAGCATGACCGGGCCGCGTTCACCGACCGTGATCGAATTTTGGTTGTTGCTCACTGGCGCGCCAGCAGAAGTCGTCAACCTTGAATTTTTCTTTGCCATGATGTTAAAGTTTAAATGGTTTGTTTTGGAACCGATTTTAATTTTAATAAAACTTAAAGCAGTTCATTGAGATGACCTTCGCAGAAAGAGGTATAGAATGGAAGTTGTCTGTATTCTGGGACAAATATCGTTTTGATTACCCATAAGTAAAATTTATGGCGGTGCATCAAATGTAATGCTGATGTAATGCTAAAAATGACAACTGTGGCAAGTGCATAAATTTGTAGTGACGAAACTCAAATATTATGTACTTATTCTGCCCAAGTTGTCACAGCACAAATATAAAAAAG
>JAJCYI010000009.1 GCA_029263015.1 Saprospiraceae bacterium
TTTCCGCCATACTTTGTTAAAAAAAATGACCGTAGCTATGGCTATGCTAATTTTTTTTGCCTTGTCTGACGAAAAAACCTGCCTGCCGGTAGGCAGGTAACCTCGTCAAAAGTGTCGATTATTTAACTCCACCTACTTAAGTAAAAGGGACGCTCCTAATTGGGTTTTAATTTATTAAAAACAAATACCCTACATCCTTCACTGATGGGCAGTTTCTCCTTGCCAACCTTTAATGCATTCCCTTCTACATAATCAATGGCATCAATTGAAACAATATACTTACGGTGGATTTGCATGAAATAATTTGAAGGCAATTCTTTTTCTAAAACACTTAATTTCTGTTTGGTAAGCAACATTTTATTTTTGGTAAACACTTTTACATAATCCCCATATGCTTCTAAATATAAAATGTCGTTATGCTCTATCCGATAATATTTCTTTTCTGATTTTATGAATAAATGGGATTTAGGTGGGGCAGCGCAAATTGATATTTTTTCCTCAGCCTTTTTAACAGCTTTAATAAAACGATCAAATGAAAAAGGTTTTAATAAATAATCAATTGCTTGCAATTCAAAACCTTCCACCGCGTATTCTGGATAAGCTGTTGTAAAAACCACATGAGGCATGCTGGTCAATGATTTTACAAAATTAATCCCCGACAATTTTGGCATATTAATATCCAAAAAAATTAAATCTACTGATTCGTTTTCCAAAAATTCTATGGCAGATATGGCATCTGGAAATGTGCTGATCATTTCAATAGTGGGCAGGTCGCTTACATATTTTTCGATTATTTTTAACGCTAATGGTTCGTCGTCTATGGCGATACATTTTATTATCATGATAATTCCAGTTTCATAAAAACGGTGAACCTATTTACACCATCCATTACTTTCAATTGGTGTTTGGAAGGATAAGAAAGCTCGAGCCGCTTCCGCAAATTGTCAAGTCCAAATCCACTGTTTTCATTTTTAAACATTTCATCAATTTCCCCTTTATTATTTTCAACATTAAAAGCAATTATATCTTCTGAAACTTCCATCAGGATTTTCACAAATGCAATATCATGGTCAACTTTTACACCATGTTTGAATGCATTTTCGACCAGGGGAAGAAACAGCAATGGTGCGACTTTAATATTGTCCAGATTGCCAATTACTTCAAATTTAACCTCTAATTGATCTTCTACTTTTAGTTTCTGTAAATTGATGAAGTTATCCAAATGATCAATTTCTTTTTCCAGCAATACGGAATTTGAATTTGTTTCGTACAGTAAATACCTCATCATTTCAGATATGCGCAAAATAAACCCTGGGGCACGCTTGTCATTATCGAGGGATAATGAATATAAGTTATTCAGGTTGTTAAATAAAAAATGTGGATTTATCTGAGATTTCAAAGCACCCATTTCAGCCCCTTGTTTTTCCTTGGCCAATTTATCCAGTTTTTGTTCAGTTTCTATTTGCTTAAACCAGCTTTTGGAAAATTTCAACAAACTTGAAAGTGCCAGATAGACTACCACAAATTTTAGAATATCATAAAACCCATAACTTTCAATAAAATAATAACCTGGAAAAACAATATCAGCTAAATAATTAAAAGTAAAATTATTGAACAATACCCCGATACTGGCAGTCAAACTCAATGCAATAACATACAACAAATAACTCCGGCGCTGTAAAAAAATAGGAATCCACAACCTAATATTTAAATAAACAACAATAATTAAACTCAAATGGAACAAGAAGGTATAAATAAAATCTACCGCAGCTAAATCATCTGAATAGGCAAACATATTCAATAGTACAACAAATGACAATGTCCAAAAAAGGCTGTGCTGCACCAACTTGTTCCAAAATAATTTCTCTAGCAATTTGGTCATATTATTTCCTCTTGGCTTTGTTTAACACGATAGCATCTTCAATATATAATTTGTTGTTTGCCGCATATTTTTCGACAAATTTCTGCAATTCATCCGGTTGTGCAGTTAGCACGTAATTCCCATCTACCAGCAACTCATGCTTTATGCGAACCTTTCTTTGTTCCAATAATTTATCGAGGAAGTCAGGATCAAATAATTTAATCTCAATTTCATCACCATTTATTTCTAGTTTGGCAAAGGTATGGACTCGCAACAAATGGAATACCATCAAGTCATTTTGGCCATCATCAAAAATGTCTGAGATACTGTTTCCCTCATCTGGCATATCAGTTGGATAAAAATCCAAAAAATAGTCATTTCCCAACTTCACAACAAAAACATCAAAAGCAGCTTTTATTCCATTATCATCTTGATGTATCAATAGGTACCCGCCTTCATCATTATTACTAAAATCCCAAATTGCGGGTTTACTTGACCCATCATCTTTCATCGTAACAATAACATCCTTTTCTTCACCCATGATTTTTTCATTGGTCCGTATTTGAACATCACCAGGTTGATCCTCCCAAACACCTTCCAAAATATCCAAGTAGACAATTTTATCAGCCGTATAGAGTGGATGGAGAGAAGGGATGCATCCTTGAGCCACGATTAGGCAAACCACAAACACAAGAATTCCAATTTTCTTTGTCATAATAATTTTGATTTTGTGAAACGATAGGGCAAAAATGGCCGGCACCCTGAACCTTCTAAAGTTTTATCGGTGAATCGTACTGAATTGCAGTTGAATTGGGCTTTTTGAAATTGGTGTTTGCCCCTTCCCCTTGGATTAGTATTTTTGTGGGGCATCATTATTTATATTGAAATTGTCCAGTTGAACAATCCCAAGACAAATTCAATTGCATGGCCGAACAGATACAGATGGAGTCAAACAATAAATATCCGGACCTAAAGAAATATAAATTCCGTGAGCTAAAAATCTATTCCTCAACGGAGTGGTTGGCCAATAATAAAAAGAAATACCGGCAGGTGTTCGACCGCTGGGAAACAAGCTATGTTTATGCCGAGCTTTCATTTTACAACAAGCATTTTGACCAGGAAGAATGGGAGGTAGAAGTAGAACTCAAATGTTTTTCTCTAAAAAAAGGAAAAAAAGAACTGTGTTTGCTACCATTTCAGCGGAAGGTGAGCAAATATGACAATATCGTTTATATACGAGAAGGATGGGGAAATAAATCGGAAGGTGTGTTTTGGAAAAAAGGTACTTATTCATGGGAAGCCTACATTGAAGGAGAAAAAGTAACCTCCAAATATTTTTACATAGAAGATGCAGGAAAAGATGCGCTGAAAATTGGAAACCCCTATATCGAACTCCACTCCTACCGCCTTTATGAAGGCCCCTATGACGATGTAATGGAAGATGACAGAACGTATTACAAAAAGTTCGATGGGAGCAGCATCCGTTATATCTATGCCGAAATTTTACTGAGGAACATCCATTTTGACAAATCTTGGCAATGTGAGCTTTTTGTCAAATTCTTGAATGACGCCAAGGAGCTAAAGGGACAGGTAGTTCGTCTCCAAAAAATTGATCAAAAAGATAATGATTTCATCAAAATAACTGCTGGCTGGGGTAGCAACGTAAAAGGTTCATGGAGGAATGACAATTACACTTGTGAATTGGTTTTTATGGATCAATTAATGGGGTCCATACCTTTTGAAATTTGTGACAAATATGAAGAAGGCACGCCTGCTGTGTACATGCCTAGCAAAAGCGGACCGATTTATTTTCCAAATTCAGATGATGAAGATGAGTCCTTTGAAGATTTAATGGTAAAGATGGATGCATTGGTTGGTCTAACTGAAATCAAAGAAAAAATACGTGATCATGCCAAATATATCCAATTTCTTCAGTTGCGTAAAGAAGTTGGCTATGAGGAAAAAAACAGCATCAATGTACATTCCGTTTTTATTGGAAACCCAGGTACAGGTAAAACCACAGTAGCAAAAATGATCGGTCGTCTTTACCGCAAAATGAGCCTTCTTTCCAGGGGTCATGTACATGTGGTTGATCGGGTTGATCTTGTTGGGGAATACATTGGTCAAACTGCTCCAAAAGTAAAAAATGCAATCGAGCAGGCAAGGGGTGGAGTTTTGTTTATTGATGAAGCTTATTCCCTGGTGAGGTCTGCCGAAGACACTAAAGACTTTGGCCGGGAGGTTATTGAGATATTGGTCAAAGAAATGTCCGATGGACCAGGTGATGTGGTGGTTATAGTGGCAGGATACCCTAAAGAAATGAACAAATTCCTTGATAGCAATCCTGGTCTAAACTCAAGGTTCAAGCACCATTTTGAATTCTCTGACTATTTGCCACAGGAACTTTCCCAAATAGCAACATACGCCTGTAAGGAAATGGAAGTCACCCTTGCAGAGGAAGCGAAGTTGAAATTGGATGAAATCATTGTAAACGCATACCGTAACAGAGACCGGACATTTGGCAATGCAAGATTTGTTTATGACATGGTTGAAAAATCTAAATTCAACCTTGGGTTACGGGTCATGAAATTAGAGTCCCCTAAAACATTGAGCAAGGAAATACTGGAAACAGTAGAAGGGTATGATGTTTCAAAAATCGTAATTAAGCCAAACCGTGAATTGCCAA
Source organism: Saprospiraceae bacterium (assembly GCA_029263015.1). Taxonomy (GTDB): domain Bacteria; phylum Bacteroidota; class Bacteroidia; order Chitinophagales; family Saprospiraceae; genus UBA6168. The sequence goes on from JAJCYI010000009.1 coordinate 4,548, forward strand.
ACATACCAATCGATGAAGAATTGTTGCACGAAAGCATTGCAGAATTAAATCGGTTGATCGGTCTGGAAAAAGTAAAAGAGCAAATCATAGAACACGTTCGCCTGGTCCGCTACTACCGGGAAACCTCGAAGGACGTACTCAACAATTTTTTCCTTCACACCGTCTTAATTGGCAATCCAGGAACTGGAAAAACAACTGTAGCAAGAATCCTCACCAAGATTTACAAAGCGCTTGGCATACTCGAAAGAGGGCACATGGTGGAGACAGACAGGCAAGGTTTAGTAGCTGGTTTTGTGGGCCAAACAGCCAATAAAACCGCTGAAAAGATACAAGAGGCAATGGGCGGTGTTTTGTTTATCGACGAAGCTTACTCACTTTCCAATAAAAGCAATACTGGCAATGATTTTGGGGACGAGGCCATTCAGACCATCCTCAAAAGGATGGAGGATAAACGCGGTGAGTTTTTTGTCTTTGTGGCTGGCTATCCTGACAACATGGAAGCATTTTTGAAAGCAAATCCTGGGCTGAGTTCCAGATTTGACAAGATGCTGAAATTTGAAGATTATTCTTCGCATGAATTGTTAAATATCTCTTTGCAGATGTTTGAAGACAAGAGTATTTTCCCTTCTCCAGAAGCGGAAGAACACTTGGTCAAATATTTTGATTTCCTCTATAATTACCGGGACAAATATTTTGGGAATGCACGAACGGTAAGGCAAGTGGTTATTGAAGGGATCAAAAACCAGAACCTCCGCTTGGCGGCTCTAACACCTGACGAAAGGGAAAATATATCTTCAAATGTATTGTTGATGGAGGATGTTGGCGAATTCAAATTGGATACCAGTGAATTCATTTTCAATACTAAAAAAGGGATCGGTTTCCGACGTAGGGGGGATTAGGGGGAATTAGAAATTACCTGCCTGCCGGCAAGGCAGGGAAATTAGAAATTAGAAATTTATTATCTGGCCAAAGCAAAACCAATTCGCATGCGATTTTTATTTCAAGCAATTATTTTTTTTCTTTTTTTTTCTTGCGAAAGCATTGATAATAATAAAGTGGAAGCTGTTTCCGCAGCTATTGAAGAGGTTCGACAAGAATATGTTATCGACAAACGAACTGCCTTATTCAATGTGGAAGCAAAGCAGGATAATGGTGCAATAGTATTGATTGGTGAAACCATTTTCCCAGAAGCAAAATCGAAATTACTCAGCAAAGTCAACCCACAAAATTTCCAAATAATTGACAGCATTGAGGTACTCCCCGCAAAACATCTTGATGGTAAAATTTATGGCGTCGTTAGCATATCAGTTTGTAATATCCGATCTAATCCAAGGCACTCTGCTGAAATGGGGACCCAAGCAATTTTAGGAACACCACTGCGGGTTTACAAAAAGAAAGGAGACTTCTATTACATCCAAACTCCAGACAATTATCTTGGCTGGGTGGATGACGGTGGCCTATCTCTCATGGACGCCAAAGAATTTGAAGCATGGTTGAAATCTGACCGTGCAGTATGCATGGAGGATTATGTTTTTGCTTATGAAGAGCCAACAAATGAAGCGTCAAAAGTGACTGATTTACTTTCTGGAAATATCGTTCAAGTAATTGATAATCAAGAAGGATTTACCAAAATACGATTGCCCGATGGGCGTACTGGATTTGTTAAATCAAGCAAATTGACACCTTATGAAAATTGGATGGCCAGCCGCTATGCAACTCCTGAAAAAATCCTCGCAACCGCAGAAGAATTTATGGGTCGCCCTTATCTCTGGGGCGGAACTTCCGGCAAAGGACTCGATTGCAGCGGGTTTACAAAAACAGTTTATTACCTCAACGGCATTCAGCTTGAGCGGGATGCCAGTCTTCAGGTACACACCGGTGAATTAGTTGAAACAGACACTACCTTGAAAAATATGGAACCTGGTGATCTACTGTTTTTTGGAAGAAAAGCAACTGAAAACAAACGGGAACGGGTCACCCATGTCGCTATTTATATGGGTGATGGAAAAATCATCCATGCTTCTGACCGGGTAAAAGTTGAGAGCATGAAACGGGGTGATCCGACTTTTGTGGAATATAGGTTGACGTCATTTATCCGAGCAAAAAGGATTATTGGATCGGAAGGAAAAAACGGGATTATTGCGCTTAGAGATTCTCCATGGTATCAGGCTGTTGAACAATGATTATGATAAAGAATCCATTTGCTCTTCTGATTATTTCCACCGTGTTGTTCTTCTCTTGCAAACAAGATGATGGTGTCCGCCAATCCACACTTCCAATAGAATGTGTTTAATTGTTTCAAGATTTTGACATATTTGCCGGCACGTTGGGAGAATGTGAATTTGAGGATGTTACAAAGCAATGGAGCAATATTGAGTTATCATCCGCTCAACTCGAACTGCTTGATTTCCAGGAAACAATAGAGGTTCCTGATACCATAACGCCAAATATTCAGTATATTGCTGTATATCCAATACCCCCTAATCTTAATCAATCCATTACTTTTCAGATAGTATCAGATTCAGTAACGAGAACAAGACTAAAAGCAGTATTTACTGATTTGGATGATGTCCCAATTAAAAATTTGGAATTATCAATTCCTTCCAATGGTGGTGGGTTTATTGACTTACCCGATCCTGATTTTGCATTTGGAACGGTATATCGCATGTATTTTCAATTAATCGGTGGAACTGAAAGTGAAGTCCTTTATCAGGGTTTTGGCAATTTGTTTAAATGCAATTCAGAAACAATAAACGACATCGAGAAAGATTGTTTTTGATCAATCCAACAAGGTCAAACATTTGATCAAACTCTCTCTCCAATGAGGAATTTCCAGATCAAATGCAGACTTGATTTTATTTTTGTTTAAAACGCTGAAAGGCGGCCGTTTTGCTAACGTTGGATACGCACTTGTCTCAATCGCATTCACTTTGACTTCCATATTTTTGATCTCAAAAATAGCTTTTGCAAAGTCATACCAACTCGTAACTCCCTCATTACTATAGTGGTATATCTCGTTGAAGGCATTTTCTCCAATTTCTTTATTTCCAAATTTCTGAACCAACTTCAATAAACAAAGTGCTAGATCATGTGCATAAGTCGGTGTGCCAATTTGATCAAAAATAATCCCCAATTCGTTTCTTTCCGAGCCAAGGCGCAGCATGGTTTTTACGAAATTGTTGCCAAAAGATGAATAGACCCAAGAGGTACGGATCACCATTCCACCTGCCTCTATTGTTATCTCATCCCCTTCCAGTTTTGTAATTGCATAGACACCCTGAGGATTGCATTCATCCCCTTCTTTGAATGGCGTATTCTGACTATTATGATACACATAGTCACTGGAAAGTTGGATCAATTTCGCCCCTGATAGTTTACAGGCATTTGCTAAATTCCTGACCCCCGCAACATTCACCAAGCGGGCCATTTCCGGTTGTTCTTCAGCTCTGTCAACTGCCGTGTAAGCAGCACAATTAATGCAATAATCAATAGGATTATCAGTAAAAAAAGAAGCAACCGCTGCTCCGTCAGTTATGTCCAATTCATCTAAATCGATAAACAAAAAAGAAAACTCAGGAAAGGAGCCTGACAATGCAGCCAACTCCTGCCCTACTTGGCCTTTGCTGCCTGTTACCAAGATATTGGAGTTATTTATTTTCATTTAAAATTTATTAGCAGGAAATTGTTGGATGAGTAAATGTTCGTGCTGCATGATGCGAACAAGGAGATTCAGACTACTTTCGATGCATTCCAAAAGAAGGGAAGTTTTGATCTCTATCAGCAATCACCGCCTTGGTGAGATCGTACTGCCAGTCAATTTTGAGATTGGGACAATTGGGCAGGATGCCGCCCTCGTGTGCTTTTGAGTAAAAGTTATCACATTTATAGAAAAATTCTGCTACCTCGCTCAACACGATGTACCCATGTGCAAATCCTTTTGGCACAAAAAGTTGGCGTTTATTTTCAGCACTCAAAATAACAGAAAACCATTTGCCATAAGTGATTGAACCACTTCGGTTGTCAACAACTACATCAAGGACTTCGCCTTGCAATACCCTTACTAACTTAGCTTGTGTATATGGTGCGACTTGGTAATGCAGTCCCCTCAACACTCCTTTTCCTGAAAACGCTTGGTTGTCCTGTACCCACCGAACATCCACACCAACTTCCCTGAACACATTTTCATTATAGCTTTCAAAAAAATAGCCGCGCTCGTCACCAAAAACGTTTGGTTCAAAAACTTTAAGGCCAGAAATTCCAGTTTCAATAAAAGACATAAGAAATGCTGAATGCTGAATAACAAGCAATAAAATCTAAAATAACCTGAAGATTAAATTCTGAAAAATAAATTCAGTATTCTACATTCAGCATTTAGCATTTTTTTACTTTTCCCGAAAATAGATCTTAATAGGAACACCTGTAAAGTTGAAATTTTCACGCAACCTGTTTTCGATAAAATGCCTATAGCTTTCTTTGACATGTTTTGGATGGTTGCAATAAAAAGCAAAGGTTGGGTAATAGATCGGTATTTGGCTAACAAATTTGATGCTAACAAATCTGCCACGGTGCGCAGGTGGGGGATAACGTTCAATTTCCTTCAACATCACATCGTTCAATTTTGAAGTCTTGATTTTACGAGTCCTATTTTCTGCAACTTCAAGTGCCTTTTCAATCGCTTTGAATATTCGCTGTTTTTCTATCACCGACACAAAAACAATCGGCACGTCATTAAACGGAGCGATTTTTTTTCTTAGCTCCTTTTCGAAATCGCGGACAGAGTTTGTCTCTTTATCTCCAACCAAATCCCATTTGTTTACCACCAACACAATTCCTTTATTTCTTTTTTGGGCGAGCTTGAAAATACTCATATCTTGATGTTCAATACTCGTTTGAGCATCAACCATCAAGATGCACACATCTGCTTCTTCAATGGCCCTAATGGCACGCATGACAGAATAAAATTCCAGATTTTCATGGACTTTCGACTTTTTTCTGATGCCAGCCGTATCCAACAAAATAAAATCCTTGTCGAATTTTTTGTAACGCGAGTGGATGGTATCGCGGGTTGTTCCAGCAATATCGGTCACAATGTTCCGGTCAACACCGAGCAAAGAATTGACAAAGGAAGATTTACCAACATTGGGCTGCCCCACTATTGCAAATTTTGGCACTTCAGATTCTTCAACTTCCTTTTCATCTTCGAGGTATTCAACTAATGCATCCAACATCTCTCCTGTCCCACTACCGGTCAAAGAAGAAATAAACAAGGTTTCTTCAAATCCAAGGCTGTAAAATTCATTCGCTTCCAACATTCTTTCCTGGTTGTCCACTTTGTTGACAATCAGTATGGTAGGCCGATCGGACCGCCTCAGCATCCTGGCCATATCTTCGTCAAGGTCAGTAACACCTGTGGTTACATCAACCAAGAAAATAATGGCTGTTGATTCATCAATTGCTATTTTGACCTGTGATCTTACTTCCTTTTCAAAAACATCTTCCGAAGATTTAACAAAACCGCCGGTATCCACCACGGTAAATTGTTTCCCGTTCCAATCGGATGTTCCGTATTGACGGTCACGCGTCACGCCACTGACATTATCCACAATGGCCTGGCGCCCCCCGATCAATCTATTGTAAAGGGTTGATTTACCCACGTTAGGGCGTCCTACTATCGCTACTATATTACTCATTAAGGAGTTTTAATTTTATTGAAAAATTGAAAAATATTTCGCCTATAAACCTATAACCAATCCTCACTCATACCCAAAGCTACGCAACACTTTTTCATCGTCTCTCCAATTATCTTTTACTTTCACATGCAATTCTAAATAAACTTTACTCTCCAGCCATGCCTCAATGGAAATCCTCGCTTGGGTTCCGAGCCTTTTTATTGCAGTTCCCTTTTTGCCAAGGATTATCATTTTCTGGGTTTCCCTTGCGACATAGATATATGCATGAATATTGACGATGGGTTTCCCATCTTTGGTTTTAGTTTCTTTAAATGACTCAACGTGAACCTCCGTGGAATAAGGTATTTCCTGGTGGTACAATTCCATTATTTTTTCCCTGACGATTTCACTTACAAAAAAACGTTCAGGTTTATCTGTTAATTGATCCTTTGGGTAATAAGGAGGGGCTTCCGGTAAATTATTTAATATTAAACCAGAAAGGGTATCAATGCTTATTTTCTTCAATGCGGAAATCGGGATCGTTTCTTTAAAATCAATTTTATCATTCCACCATTTAATCAATTGCACCACCCGATTGGAGTCAACAATATCTATTTTATTGATAATCAAAAATTTGGGAATATCAAGATTTTTTAGATTCTCAATAATTGGGTCATCCTCCTTATATTTTTCATTTACCTCCGTCACAAACATCAACAAGTCCGCATCGTCAAAAGAAGATTTGACAAAGCGGTTCATTGCTTCCTGCATTTTATATAAAGGATCTTTTATAATGCCTGGCGTATCCGAAAAAACAATTTGATAATCATCGCTGCTCAATATCCCGATAATGCGGTGGCGTGTCGTTTGGGGTTTTGCTGTGATGATCGACATCCGTTCCCCTACCATTGCATTCATCAATGTGCTCTTGCCAACATTGGGATTACCGATAATATTTACAAAACCTGATTTATGCATTTTTTGAAATTGTTACTTAATTGCTTTCTGTACTTTTTTTACTGGCTCAAAAACAATCGTCGCCAATGGGGGTAATGTTACTGCTATTGAGTTCTTTTTGCCATGGCTTTCCTCTTTTTCTGATTGAATAGTATCGGGATTACCAATGCCCGTGCCACCATAATCTGCACTGTCGCTGTTCAGCACTTCTTTATATTTCCCAGCAAACGGAACTCCAAATCGGTAATTCTCACGGGTCACGGGAGTGAAGTTACAGGCCACCAGTACAACATCGTTTTTCGCTTTGCCCCTGCGGATATAGGTCAGCACACTATTGGAATAATCCGCATGGTCGATCCACTCAAACCCCTCCTTCTCAAATTGTTTTTCAAACAAAGCTTTTGAATTCTTGTAATAATAGTTCAGGTCTTTTACCCAAAGTTGAACGCCTTTATGGACTTTGTGTTGAATGAGCTGCCACTCCAATCCGCGTTCAATATTCCATTCTGTAGTTTGCCCAAATTCCCCTCCCATAAATAGCAATTGGGAGCCAGGATGCGTCCACATATATCCAAACATAAGTCGCAAACCTGCAAATTTTTGAGCCTCATCCCCTGGCATTCGGGTGAGCAAAGTTCCTTTTCCGTGTACTACCTCATCATGTGACAGGGGCAACATGAATTTTTCGGAAAAAGCATAAACAAGACTGAATGTCAACTCATGGTGATGGTGCTTCCTGAAATACGGATCCATTTTCATGTATTCGAGGGTGTCGTGCATCCATCCCATCATCCATTTCTGGTCGAACCCCAAACCACCCTCCTCAATAGGTTTTGAAACTCCGGGCCAAGCTGTTGATTCTTCTGCTATCGTCACCACATCAGGGAATTCCCGGTGTGTCGTTTCGTTGAATTCTTTTAGGAAAGAAATTGCCTCAAGGTTTTCATTTCCACCAAACTTATTTGGAATCCATTCTCCATCTTCGCGCGAGTAATCGAGATACAACATAGATGCCACAGCATCCACCCTTAATCCATCAGCATGGTATTCATCCAACCAAAATAGGGCATTTGAAATAAGGAAACTGCGCACTTCCCAGCGATCAAAATTAAAAATGGCGCTTTTCCAATCTGGGTGAAACCCTTTCTTAGGATCGGCATGGTCGTAAAGATGTGTGCCATCAAAATCAGCCAAGCCATGTGCGTCATAAGGAAAATGCGAAGGCACCCAATCCAAGATAACCCCAATGCCTGCCTGGTGGAAAGCATCAACCATATAAGCGTAATCATCCGGCTGACCAAAAAGGCTGGAAGGTGCGAAATATCCCGTTATCTGGTAGCCCCACGAAGGGAAATAAGGGTGCTCCATAATGGGCAAGAATTCCACGTGGGTAAACTCCAATTCTTTTACATAACTCACCAATTCGTCAGCCAATTCCCTGTAACTCAATGAATTGAACCCTCCTCTAATTTTTTTCCAAGATCCAATATGGACTTCGTAAACAGAATAGGGTTTGGCTTTACCAATACCATTTTTCCGTTGGTCCATCCATTTCTGGTCCTTCCATTCATGCGTCAAATCCCAAACGATGGAAGCTGTGTTCGGAGGGATTTCCCAAAACCGGGCGAAGGGGTCTCCTTTAGCCAATCGCCGACCATCCACTGCCAATATGCTATACTTATAAAGTGTGCCTTTGCCTGCCCCAGCGATGAACCCCTCCCAAATACCTGAACCATCAGGGCGCATAAAAAGATGGTGGGATTTTTCATCCCAGAAATTAAAATTACCGATCACCGAAACTTCACGCGCAGTTGGCGCCCAAACAGCAAAGAGCGTCCCCCATTCCCCATCCAACTCCATAGTATGACTACCAAGCTTTTTGTAAAGCCTGAAGTGTTTGCCGGCCTTGATAAGGTTCATATCAAAATCGGTGAGTAAGGAATAAGGTTTGACTTTGGTCATGTGTCCGTGTTCATTCTGAAATGCAGCAGCAAAGGTAGAAAAAGCAATTCATTGGTTGGAATCAAATGAATTTTATCATTAAAGCTATTATTGGTTTTAAATATTAAACTCAAGGTGTAAATCTTTTTATAAACCAAGATGTTAAGGGTCAGGAAAGTCAAAACCAAATGCCGAAACCCAACTTAGAATATCCAAAGACCTGTCAGGTTGTTTTTTCCATATATGTTCGGGGAAAGATCATTCTTTCTCCAAACATATATGGAAAAAACAACCTGACAGGTCTTTGGAGTTTTTTACTTTTGCGCCGCTTTAAATTACAATTGCCAAATTCTCAATAATTCAAATAAAAAACACAATATCTAAATGTCCGAAAAAATCCACAAGACAATCATCATCGGTTCTGGCCCTGCAGGTTATGCCGCTGCCATTTATGCTGCCAGGGCCAACATGGAACCCGTTGTATTTACAGGCCCAGAGCCAGGCGGACAACTCATTACCACCACTGATGTCGAAAATTATCCAGGTTACCCAAAAGGAATAGGTGGCCCTGAAATGATGGAAGAATTCAGGGAACAAGCGGAGCGGTTTGGTACGGTCGTGCATTATGAAATGATCGCCAAAGTTGATTTCAACACTGGCAAAGACTACCACACCATTTATACGGAAAGTGATGAGGCATATCACGCCTATACCATTATTATTTCTACTGGAGCAAGCGCTAAATACCTTGGATTGGAGTCTGAAAAACGGTTGATGAACAAAGGGGTAAGTGCTTGCGCTGTTTGTGATGGATTCTTTTACAAAGGTCTTGAAGTTGCGGTTGTTGGGGCAGGTGATACTGCTGCAGAAGAAGCTACCTACCTCGCCAAACTTTGCCCCAAAGTACATATGCTGGTGCGCCGGGACGAAATGCGGGCATCGAAGATCATGCAAAAAAGGGTGGAAAATTCACCAAATATTGAGGTGTATTGGAACACCGAAACCGAGGAAGTTCTGGGAGATGACAAAGTAACTGGAGTCAGGGTTTTCAATAATAAGACGAATGAGAAAAAGGATATTGCCGTCGAAGGTTTTTTTGTTGCAATCGGGCACAAACCAAACACGGGTATTTTCAAAGAAATTCTTGACATGGACGAAACAGGGTACTTAATGGCCGAACCTGGTACAACTAAAACCAATGTTGCTGGCGTTTTTGTGAGTGGCGATGCGCAGGACAAAGTTTACCGGCAAGCTGTGACAGCAGCTGGGACTGGCTGCATGGCTGCTCTTGATGCAGAACGCTATTTGGTTGAAAACGAATTGGCATGATTTAGTGATTTGTATTTTGTTGAATAAATACTTGTAAATGAGGTATTTAGCCACGCTGATTCATTCTTTTAAATAACAAACCACCCATGCCCAAGTATTGGGTGGCTTGTTATTTAACTTAAGGTTGCGATAATTACAGATCAAGATTATTTTATAAAACTCTCCTATTGTTTTATGGACATTGAAAAACTCAAGTACCCCGTAGGTAAATTCCAGATGCCGAAAGAAATGACTCCAGCATTGCGCCAAAACTACTTGGATGATTTGGCTACTTTGCCTGAAAAATTGGAAGCCACTATTTCCTCCCTAAACGATAGTCAGCTGGACACCCCATATCGTCCAGGGGGGTGGACGGTAAGACAAGTTGTGCATCATTTTGCAGATAGCCATATCAATGCATTTTGCCGAATCAAACTTGTATTGACGGAAGAATCTCCAACCATTAAGCCTTACCATGAGGGGCTATGGGCCGAAATGTCAGATTACGCGTCAATGCCGGTTTCCCAATCTATAAGTATCCTGCATGGATTACATAAAAGAATGGTTCACATCCTATCAAATTTGAATGAGGCGGAATTGGAAAAATATTACGTCCACCCTGAATATGGTAAAACCTTTACCCTCGATACGGTCATTGCCCTTTATGGCTGGCATTGCAATCACCACTTGGCACATATCTCTGAATTGAAGAAGAGGAATTATTGGGATTGAAGGCAATTAAGTTTGGCTAATTATTTGACCTACTTAAAGTATTAACCAACCTCCATCTTTTCTATGGAAAATCCTTGGCAGACCCTTGATACTGAAGTTGCTTACGAAAATCCTTGGATCAAAATCACACACCGAAATGTTTTGACTCCAGCAGGTAATCCAGGTATATATGGCGTTGTGCATTTTAAGAATATTGCCATAGCCATATTACCCCTCGATGAAAAATACAATACCTGGCTTGTTGGCCAATACCGATACACGCTTGATGAATATAGTTGGGAAATCCCTGAAGGTGGCTGCCCCCTCCATTCACCGCCATTGGAGTCGGCTCAAAGAGAACTGTTAGAAGAAACTGGGATACATGCAAACACCTGGCGTGAAGTTGGCAAATTGCACACTTCTAATTCCGTGACCGATGAGCAATGCTTGATCTATGTGGCCCAAGGCCTTTCGTTTGGGGAAGCGGAACCTGAAGAAACCGAGGAATTGAAAGTGCGGAAACTACCATTAAAAAAGGTTGTTGAAATGGTCATGCGCGGAGAAATCACCGATGCCTTAACAGTTTCAGCGATTCTGAAAGTGAATATGCTGATAGAACGAGGTGAGATTTGAGTGAAGTGAGTTTTGGGTATGAGGAATTTGAGCACCAAATTATCGACATCGTAAAAATAAAAAGCAATTGCTTAGTTCGGTTGCTCGAGGCAACGCCTTCCCACCCGCTACATCAATACAAAGGCATCACCTCTGCCGCAAAACAATCAGAAAAGGAACTTGTACTCTATAGCCTTAAAGTAGAGTTAGGCACGCTGATTCAATTCATATTTGTTAAAATTAAAAATGGGTAAATGGTTTTGATTACCTTTGCTACGATTGACATCTAAAATCCTTTCTTGTAAACACGATTCCCGTCCTAAGAACTGATCTGTTTCACACTTTGTAATTCCCACTATACAAACCGTTTACATAGACAAACATAAATGCCTTTGAATGACAGAGGGCTACCTTGCATTATTCTGCCCTTTGTCATTTTTACAAAAAAACATTTCCTTTCCCACACTTTCAAGCAACTTTTCTGTTACCTTTCGTGTCGTTTGTTTCGTCATTCAAATGATCTCCCTGGCTCATTGTCAGGATTTTTTTGACTAATAAAATCACTCGAAATGAAAAGACTTTTTCTTTCTATTTGCTTCCTTTCTTGCTTATTTTTAGCTGGAAACATCCAAGCCCAACAAAACGACAACAATAGTTCACAAAGCGTTGTCATTATCAAAACAACAGATAAAGATGGCAATATGACCATCAAAAAGAAACGGTTGGAAAGTGGCCATTCCGTAAACGACTACATCGAATCTCTCGATATCGAAGACTCACCTAATGTAAATGTCATTATCAGTCATACTGGTAACGATAACGCAGATGAAACTGAAAACCTCTTCCTTTTCAAAAGCAATAATGGCAAAACCATTGAAATCAATGGAGAAGGCGACTGGCAAGATGCTTTGGATAAAATGGATTTCAAATTTGACTTCGACTTTGATGATTTCCAAGGTCAACATGATGTTATGTTTGATGTCCAAGGCGAAAACAAAGTGCTTCTTGGCGTTTATCCAGAAAGTGGCGACGAGGGTGTTGTAATCGATGGTATTGTTTCTGGCAGTGGTGCTGAAAAAGCAGGATTACAGGAAAACGATGTCATGCTTGCAATCAATGGTGCTCAAATTATTACTACTTCTGATTTACACAACGAATTGGGTCAATACAATCCAAACGACGTTATTGTAATTGATCTGGAAAGAAACGGCCAAACCATGGTCATCTCTTCTCAACTTACTGCAAGAAGCAGTACCCTTCACCGGAAATCATTCCGTGATCCTTGTAAAGTTTTCTTTGGAGTTTATGTTGGAAGTTACGGACATGGCAAAGAAGGTGTTGGCGTTTCTGGCATAGTTGGAGGAAACGATTGGCCAGCCGAATTGGCAGGATTGCAACGGGGCGACCGCATCATTGCCATTGATGGCGTACCGATTGGCACCCATAAAGAATTGGTGACCGAAAGGGACATACACGAACCTGGCGAAGATTTTACTTTTACCTACATTAGAGATGGTGAAATACATGAAGTGGATGCCCAGTTCAAGTCTTGTCCAAAGGACGAAGCGCAAGAAGAAACACCAGTTGAAGAAATAGTCCCTGCTCCAGAAGAAAACCTTGAATTCACCAGCACTACATTGGAGTTGGAAGAATTCACGGCTTATCCAAATCCAACTTTTGGCAACTTAAATGTAAAGTTCCGGGGAGAGGCTGTACCAACAACAATAAGGGTTGTTGATATCAACGGTAAAATCGTTTACGAGGAAAACGTCAGGAATTTTGATGGTTATTATAACCGTCAACTTGACATCAGTGATGGAGCACTTGGCACGATGATCCTGAGTATCGACCAGAACGGTAAATTGGCAGCAAAATCAGTTGTTTTGATTAACCGTGCATAAGATTGTTTCGATGTTAGTGTGAAGTCATTTGAATACAGGCTTCATAAAATGGGACGACAATAGTAATTGTCGTCCCATTCTTATTTTTATACCTTTATGGTTTGGATGAAAATTTGCATATTTGATCAAATAATGCGAATCAAGGGTTGAAACTCAATGGGCATTGAGTTTCAGGGGATTAGAGTTGTCAACTTTTTAAAAGTTGACAACTCTGTGCTCACAACTCCTTGATAATCAGGATAAAATTTCAACCCTTGATTCTCATAAATAATGAATCTCAAATCATTTTATAAACCACAAAGGCAGCCACAAATGAATGATTCCAAAATACGACTGTTTGCTTTCCTATTGTTATTCTGCATAATATCTTGTTCAATAAACGCTCAGGAAATTGTACCTAAACGGGAATTCCGGGGTGCATGGATCGCTACGGTAGCTAATATTGACTTTCCTTCCACCCCAGGCATAAGTAGGGACAAGTTTAACAAAGAGTGGATTTCCACCTTGGATTTCTTGGAACAAACAGGACTTAATGCAGTTTTTGTACAGGTCAGGCCATCAGGGGATGCGTTTTATCCAAGCAAAATTGCTCCATGGTCAAAATACCTGACTGGCGGTTCAGGCAAACCTCCACGTGAAAAGTTCGACCCAATGAAAACCATGATAGACGAAACGCATCAGAGGGGGATGGAATTTCACGCATGGTTGAATCCGTACCGTGCCTCAACGGATACGCTGGTTGGGAATTTAAGTAAAACCCACCCCTATCACTCTCATCCTGAATGGTTTGTACAATACGGTGGAAAACTATATTTTAATCCTGCCTTACCTGAAGTAAGAAATTATATTACTGAAATAGTTTTGGAAATCATCATGGAGTATGATGTTGACGGTATTCATTTTGATGATTATTTTTATCCTTATCCTGCGGCAGGTGAACTGCTTCCTGATGCTGAAGATTTTGCAAAATTTGGTTATGGGTATTTAACAATTGATGATTGGCGGAGAAGTAATGTGAACGCATTGATTTCACAAATATCCAGCATGATAAAGACCATTTCTCCTCATGTCAAATTTGGGGTCAGCCCATTCGGGGTGTGGCGGAACAAGAGCCAAGATTCGGCAGGCTCAAATACCCGTGCTGGCATTTCTGCCTATGACGACCTTTTTGCGGATGTGCGGTTCTGGTTGGAAAAAGGCTGGGTGGACTATGTCGCACCGCAACTTTATTGGCAGATAGGATTCCAAATTGCAGATTACGAGCAATTATTGGATTGGTGGCATAAAAATTCCTTCGACAAACATGTTTATACTGGGAACGCCATTTACAAAGTAGGCAATCATGCCGACCCCGCCTGGCGGTCGCCTGACCAGATACCCTTGCAGGTTTCTTTGAACCGAATATTTCCAAATATCCAAGGGAATATCTTTTACAATACCAATTCACTGAAGAAAAATTTATTGGGTGTCTCAGATTCGCTTCGGTTACATTATTTTGAATATCCTGCTATTTGGCCAGAAATGAAATATTTGAATTTGCCAGAGCCTGGAACTCCTTCCCTGGGAAAAGCTTCCTTTAAAAAAGGGGTCCTAAAAATGAAATGCCGCATTCCCAAAGGAGCATATAACTTAATTGTTTATCGATTCGACGATCGGCGGCCAGGCGATTACAATAACCCCGCAAATATTTTAAAGATCATTCGGACGAATGGCGTCAAAACCATTTTCATCGAAGACCGCAATATTGAGGATGGTAAGAATTACGCTTACGCTGTCTCAGCAACAAATCGTCAGCATACTGAAAGCCTGTTGAGTGATTGGAGGGGGGTTGAAGTTCGTAAAAACAGGATAAAAAGGATCAAGTAGTGATGAGTGAATAGTGAAGGTTTAAAAGAACGGTTTTTCTCGATTGCTATTATTTTCAAAATACGCCTATTTTATTGCAACTATCTGAATATCAATATTTTGCTGAACTAATTAACTAATCACTATTCACCTCCCCCTCCAATTTTAAAAAGTGGTTTTGCCAAGACATGCCCATTCTTGAAATTCATCTTCTCATGCAAGGCATAAAATAAGATGGCTACCAAGACCCCAATCAAACTGCCAAAATATACATCCACATAAAAGTGTTGGACAAGATAAACCCGTGATATAGCCACCGCCACTGCTATTGTAAAAAGTAAGATCACATACTTATTCCTGTAAGGAAGGAATAAAATCAGCAAACCATACAAAGCAAACGCAGACATCGAGTGGCCTGACGGGAAACTTGTTGCCCCAGAATGAATTTCTATCCCTTCCACAAAAGTGAGTTGGTCAAGCAGGTCATGTTTTTGGAAAAATGCATATGGACGATCCACGGCGAATACCCATTTCAAAAGAAAGCTCAAACCCGTGACAAAAATGCCAACCAGCCCAATCCACAACGCCTTCCCCAACCTGAAAAACAAAAATGCTACTACTGCAATCAAATAAATAGGTTCCTCGCCCATTCTCGTGGCCCATCCAAAAAACACATCGAGCCATTCATTCCTGTTATTACTAAAAGTCAAAATGAGTTCAGGCTTATCGTATTGCAATAGGTAAATGCCGCCAAAAAAAAAGGTAGCAAACACACAAGCGAAATAGGTTTTATTTTTTTGAAACAAGGTTTTCATATCAATAATTGAGCGGCAAATATTGCTGTTCTTGAGGTTCAATGTCAACAATTAAGGCTATTTAGTGAGTGAAATAGAAAATTTATTCGAGCATGTTTTTATTTGCATCCCTCAAATTATAAATTGCCAACTTTTATATCCGGAAAGCAATTCAAAATGAAAATCAAATACTTTTTATTTCTCCTCTTTTATTCCTGTTCCATTTCATTTGCATTGGCACAGGAAGCTCCTGAAATTAATATTGGAGACTATAAAGTTGAACTGCAAAATGGTCAATCTTACTTAACCAGCGGTAATGTAAACGGAAAATCCCAATTTACCCTGAACGGAGAAGAAACACCATTGCTATTTGAAAATGGGAAAGCTAATCTGGGGATCGACATTGATGAAAGAGGTAGCTTGGCTTTGATACACAGTGAAGCCGCTGGTTACCGGATGTACCATTTGTCAGAAAAAAGCGATGGAAGAAGCAGGGTCAAGAGAATTCCATTTTGGCTATCTGTTGTCCCTCCATTGGTTGCCATCTTACTTGCGCTTATTTTCAAAGAAGTGGTTATTTCATTGTTTATTGGCGTTTGGGCTGGTGCGTTCATTGCAGGAGGAATGCGGATCGATTCATTTTATTATTTCTTGGATAGCATATTCAGTGTAGTGGAGCGGTACGTGATAAATGCGCTCGCCGATACCGGGCATCTTTCCGTACTTATCTTTTCATTGCTGATCGGCGGCATGGTAGCTATTATTTCCAGGAACGGCGGCATGGCTGGGGTGGTAAAATCCTTATCCAGATACGCCAAATCTCCAAGAAGTAGCCAGTTCATTACTTGGCTATTGGGAGTTGCGATTTTCTTTGACGACTACGCCAACACGCTCATAGTCGGCAACACCATGCGCTCCGTCACTGACCGCTTTAAAATATCACGGGAGAAGCTGGCTTATATTGTTGATAGTACGGCAGCCCCCGTTTCTGCCGTAGCATTTATTACCACGTGGATCGGAGCTGAATTGGGGTATATCGATGAAGGGTTGAAATTGCTGCCCGGTTTAGAGGATCTAACTCCATATGCTGTTTTCTTAAGCTCCCTAAAATATTCTTTTTACCCAATCCTCACTTTGGCGTTCATCTTAATGCTGATCTATTTCCAGAAAGATTATGGAAGCATGTACAAAGCTGAGGTGCGCGCCAGATCCACTGGCAAGGTTGCTCCTCCCCAAACATCCGACATGGAACAGGATGATGAAAACCTCGACCCGTTACCAGGTGCACCACTGAAGTGGTACAACGCTGCGATACCAGTCTTGGTGGTCATTTTTACTACCATTTATGGGTTGGTTGATACAGGTATGACTGCGCTGGATGCTAAAATATTGGAGGCGGGAATCCCCCTTGTCTCACATTCATGGGGCGATGTGTGGGCTGGACTAAATGCAATGAGCGGAGATGAAGCAAGCTTCTTTTTTAATTTAGGATCATTGATCGGAGCAGCCGATTCTTATGTCGCTTTGTTGTGGGCTTCCTTTTCAGGCGTTTTGGTGGCAATTGTCATGTCAATTTCAGGTAGAATAATGAGGCTGGAACAAGCCATAAGTAGTATGACAACAGGTTTCAAAGCTATGTTGCCAGCCTTGATTATTTTGACGCTTGCATGGTCATTGGCTTCTACCACTGAACAACTCCATACTGCGGTTTACCTCTCCACTTCCATGGAAGGAGCAGTCAATCCTTACCTGATGCCTGTTATCGTATTCGTTCTGGCAGCATTTATTTCTTTTTCTACTGGCTCAAGCTGGAGCACCATGGCGATAC
The DNA here is from genome assembly GCA_029263015.1 of Saprospiraceae bacterium. Taxonomy (GTDB): domain Bacteria; phylum Bacteroidota; class Bacteroidia; order Chitinophagales; family Saprospiraceae; genus UBA6168. The sequence goes on from JAJCYI010000009.1 coordinate 22,114, forward strand.
TCTACCCGATTGTCATTCCAACAACTTGGGCTATTTGTTTAAGCTCAAATATGGATTTTGATATTTCAATGGAAATCATGCTCAATGTTATTTCAATTACACTCGGTGCTTCGGTACTGGGCGACCACTGTTCCCCTATTTCGGATACGACCATTTTAAGTTCTTTAGCATCTGACTGCAATCATATCGACCACGTTAGGACGCAGATGCCTTATGCCTTGACGGTAGGCCTGGTCAGCCTAATTTTATGTTTCCTTTCAACCTTCCTAGGTGGAGGTTGGTTTATTTGCTTTATGTTGTTGGTAATTGGATTAGTGGGACTGGCAGGCTTCATAATATGGTACGGGAAAAAGGTACCTTCTTGAAAATTTAAAAAAGTGACACCTTTCCGAAAGGTGTCACTTTTTGATGGGACATGATTTTTAATAAAATACAGGCCGAGATAAATGAGTATCGAAATTAGGGAAGTAAAAACCAACAAGGAATTAAAACAGTTTGTGAAATTCCCATTCGACCTATACAATGGTGCTCCCCATTGGATACCTCCTATCATCCAAACTGAAATAGCCATTCTCTCTTCTAAGAATCCTGTGTTTGAACATTCTCAAGCAGTTATTTACACCGCATGGAAAAATGGGAAGTTAGTTGGACGTATCGTTGGCATGATTAATCAACTGGAAATTGATTTCATCAATAAGAAACACGCCAGGTTTGGATGGATTGATTTTGTTGATGATAAAAATGTTAGCAGTGCGTTGATTACTTCAGTAGAAAAATGGGCAAGAGGACAAGGAATGACCCTCTTGAAAGGCCCATATGGATTCAATCAATTGGGAAAAAATGGAATGCTGACTGAGGGGTTTGATTCCACGGGAACCGTCAACACGATTTATAATTATGAATACTACCCCGCCCACTTAAAAGAACTTGGATATGTCCCAGACCTTGAATGGGTTGAGATCCTCCTGCAATTTCCAGATAAGACACCCGAGCGATTTCTTAGGTTTACAGAAATCGCAAAGAAGAGATATAAACTAACCATACGACAACCCAAGAATAAGGCAGAAATGCTAAAAACTGGTAAGCAGCTGTTTGGCCTACTGATGGACACGTACAAAGGATTGCCTGGTTTTGTACCGATTTCTGAAAAACAGCAAAACGACTATATCAACAAGTATATTAAATTTCTGCGCAAGGATTTTATTACCATTGTATTTGACAAAAATGAAGAACCAATTGCCTTTGGGGTCTCCATCCCATCCATGACCAAAGCATATAAAAAGGCCAATGGAAAGCTATTTCCATTTGGTTTATTTCACATGTTGGCGGCCCGACGTTGGAATGATACGGTTGACTTGGCGCTGGTTGGCGTAAAAGAAGAATGGCGCAAAAAAGGGGCACACGGCCTGGTGTTCGCCGAATCCCTGAATGCTGTTATTAAAGCAGGTATGTTCCGGACCCATATCAACCCGATGCTCGAAAGCAACATACACGTTTTGTCCTTATGGAAAGATTTTGACCATCGGATTTACAAACGCAGAAAATCATTTAAAAAAGTACTTTGAGAACTTGATCTGATTGGGTGCATTTCAAAATGTCGGTTCGAAGGTAGTGCGGATTTCCCAACCCTCACCGCTATAGCCGCATTCGGAAATCCGGCCTACCTTCTAACCGACATTTTGAAATGCACCCATCTGATTTTAGAAAATTTGTGGTACAAAAAAGGCACAAAAGAAGCCCTAACAACTTGACCCGACTTAATCATTTTCCAACAGTTCTTTAGGCAGCTGTTTTGAAGTTTTGGCGCCTAATTTTTTGATCCTTTCTGCTCGCCCAATCAAAGTATCTCCATATTTTTTTGAATCCGATAATTTATTCATGGCGCCATGCAAGGCAGATTGAGCTGCATCCAATTTGCCTCCAACATCTTTCAAGTCATCCACAAACCCGACAAACTTATCGTAGAGAAGACCGCTCTGCCTTGCAATCTCAAGGACGTTTTTCTTTTGCCGTTCTTGACGCCAGATATATGAAACGGTGCGCAAAGTTGCCAGGAGGGTTGACGTAGTGACAATGACAATGTTCTTGTCCAACGCGTCGAGGAAAAGTTTGGAATTGTGTTGCACCGCCACGGAAAATGCAGGTTCTATGGGAATGAAAAGCAGTAAATAATCAGGCGAATTAATTTGATATAACAACTGGTATTTTTTGTTGCTCAAATCCCTGACATGTGAGCGGATACTTTCAAGATGGGCAGACAAGTATTGTTTCCGTTTTTCTTCAGAATCGGCGTTATAAAATTTTTCGTAAGCCGTCAGAGAAACCTTGGAATCAATTACCAGGTGTTTGTTTTCAGGAAGGTTTATGATGAAATCAGGTCGCTTATCGCTACCGTTTTCATCTTTGAAAGAGGGCTGCACCAAGTAGTGAATATCTTTTTGTAACCCAGCCTTTTCCAGTAAAAGCTCCAACTGCAACTCCCCCCAATCGCCCTGTATTTTGGAATCCCCCTTCAATGCCGAGGCTAACATTTGAGCATCTGAGCTTAGCTGCATGTTCAATTCCCGAAGCTGCTCAATTTCCTTTTTCAATGAAACTTTGTCCTTCGCCTCATCGGTAAAACGCCGTTCAATGTCAGTGCCAAAATCCCTGATGTTTTCTCGGAGGGGTTGCAACAAATCGTTTAATTTTTTATCATTCTGCTTACTGAACCGTTTGGATTTTTCTTCTAAAATGCGGTTCGCTATGTTTTCAAATTCAGAATGTGCCCTGTTTTGGAGCAGGTCGAAATCCTTTTTCCAATTTAGCAACTTCTCTTCAAGATACATGATATCACGCTCCCTGGAGGCCAATTTCTTTTCAATTTCAAGGCAGTCATCCTGTTTGGCTTTTAATTCAATATTTATAATATTATATTGATTTTCAATAGATTGAAACATTTCTTTGCTGACAAACCTATCCTTGAAATTCGATTGGTTTTCGATAGCGCCTGCAAATCGGAATTTTGCCATCAGCCACCCACAAAGGAAGCCAAGAAAGACTCCGAGCAAGAGCAACAACATTAAGAGTAAAGAATTGGGCATCGCGTGTTTTATTGATTCCTAAAATGTCTGCAATGTCGTAAATATGATTGAATATTGAAACATATTGGTTTTAAAAAATAAAATTTCCGCAGGACCAAATACTGATCGCATTGTCGCACCGACCATCCGCTCGATCTTTGCTGGTGAATAATCTTTTACTTTTTATTTCTACCGTACACTTTTTATTTTGACCTCGTTGAGGTTTAATAACTTGCCTGACGGCAGTCAGGTAGAGAAACTTTTTCACCTCACTATTAATATTGCCACCAGCTTTTTTCTATGTTGCATCTTTAAGAGCTTGCCGAAAATGAAATTATCATGAAATCGATCATCCTTTTATTTTTCCTAATCGTTTTTTCTAATTGTACCACTCCCCCACCACATCAACAATCTAACGATGCCGACAGCCCTCATTCAACACTTCTGTATGGTGACACCAATTCTGCGAAACCGGTGGCGAGTACAGTTACAACCAACCAAACCCATTTTGAAAAAGAATTGAAGGCGGGGAACCTGACTTTCAATGTTACTTGTGATAATAGCGAATCCAGTACAATCCATGTTGTCTGCACTGGGCTTAAAAACAAAGATAAAATATTGGATTATCCTATAGAGGGGCAGTTACGAGATGCGTTCGTGCTCGACCTGGACAAGAATTCATTTTCAGAACTATACCTGATAATTAAACAAACTGGCGATTCGGGCAACTTGACAATCATAGGGATTTCATCATATCGGGACAAAAGTATTGGCGATATATATGTGCCAGAAATGGCCATGAAACGCCGAGTCAATTCTGACCAAGTTTATATCGAAGATGAAAAGCTATTTCGGAAAATGATAGATGAAAACGGTATTCCAAAAATATTCAGCTACCACTTGAAGCAGGGCGAAGCAAGTTTTGTATTGGAGGCTGAACAGGTCGAATAATTAATTCAAGTAGTGCGGATCTCCAGATTCGCACTTGCTAGGTGCGGATCTGGAGATCCGCACTACTTTTCAAAGCGCCCCGCTCATTTAGCAGTTCATCAATTGTCTGCGAAGGCCACTTGGCAACTTTTCTTGCAGCATTCCATTTTTGAAATAAATCGCGGTATGCCACAAAGAAATACCCCAGCATCGGAATTGAAATTAGTGCAAGGGTCCTCCAGCCAAACCCCATCATAAAGCCAGCAGAATAAAGTCCAATACCATAAAGCAAATACAGAAAAGAACTTGAAAAAATAACAGCTATTGCCCTGAATTCAATGGATGGGGCAGCCTTATTACCAATAAAATTTCCAATCCAAATAGGTAAGATATTGAGCACATACCCTAACAATGCTGGCAAAGCCCCCAATACAAGAAGGAGGGAATTGCTGAATGAAAATGATTTACGATAAATCAATGCAAAATCCGTTATCTGCAATTTTTTGAGCTTGGTATAATATGATTCAGCTTTGTCTTTCAGCCCAGTCTTTTCTTTCTCCGACAATTCATTGATAAAATCTGTGATGCTTTTCTGCTTTTCAAAAAGGGAATTATCATTAACCGAAATAGGCAACAATGAATCGGATTTGTCATTTTCTGCCAGGGTCAAAAATGATTCAACCAAATCATCATCTGATTCATCATTAATGTGAATTACCTTGGATTTCAGACCCTTGCCCAAATCCTGGGTCATTTTATTTATTGCCTTAGCTGGATTTTCTTCATACAATTTTGAGTATTCAGTACACCGGATGGGTTCGCCGAATTCAAGCATAGCTACTGAACGGAAGCTGTCGGAATCAGTATAGTTAACTCCGATCGGCACAAGGTGGATGTCCATGTCGCCGTATTTTTCCAAAGCCCCAAATATGATCCTGGCAGTTCCTTTACGTATGGGCCTCAATCGTTTTTCATGGATGGTCCTGCCTTCAGGCAAAATCATCAGGATTTTATTTTTCCTTAATATCTCAAAACACCGCTCGAAAGTGGCATAATTACTACGAAGATTACTATACCCAGAGTCCTCTAACCTAAAAATCGGCGCCATGCGATGCCAGTCATATAGTTTACGGGCTAATAAATTATTCTTATATAAATCCCCACGTGCGATGAAACTCATCGATCTACCAAGCCAACACGCCATTATTACAGGTTCAATGAGTGCGGTTGGGTGATTGGCCGCTAGTATAATAGGTCTGTCTTTTGGCAACACATCAGTGTTGACAAGGTAAATTTTCCGAAAATATACACTGAGTCCTATTTTTGCAAGTGACTTGCTAAAATGATAAAGCATATTTTACGCAGCATCTGATTTGAAAAGGCGCAAAAGTAATGTTTACCGTGAGTTTTAAGAAATAGAGTTTGGAGCTTCATGCTAAAAACGTGTCGGATATTTAATTTGTGGCAATAACCAAAATCCCTGTTTCGATCTAATTCGCTGACAAACATAATATTATAGCGAATTCGATTTTCATACCGCTGACATTTTAGCAAAGGCTGTACTCAAATAACCAAGACTCAAAAACGCTATCAATTTTAACTCAACACTCAACACGCATGGCGGTATGGAAAAAAAATACTTGATCGTGATTGGAGGCCCCACAGCCAGTGGCAAGACTTCTGTCGCAATTGAACTGGCAAAACGTTTTAAAACTGAAATCCTCTCAGCTGATAGCAGGCAGTTTTATAGGGAAATGGACATAGGAACTGCAAAACCCAATGCTGGAGAATTGGCAGCTGCGCCACACCATTTTATTAACACATTGAGCATTGAGCAAGCATACAGCGTAGGTGATTTTGAACGGGATGCCATTGATTTGACAAGCTTGCTTTTCAAAAAGAAAAACGTACTAATTATGACTGGGGGGTCTGGTTTGTTCATCCGTGCAATGTGCGAAGGATTGGATCAATTCCCTGACGTTCCTATAGAAATAAAACAAGGTTTAGACGAAGACCTTCAAAACCACGGAATAGGGTTTTTACAAAAAGAACTCCAACTCAGCGATCCTACTTATTTTAAGGAAATGGACACCAGCAACCCTCATCGCATACTCAGGGCACTTGCGGTTTGCAGGTCGAGCGGCCAGCCTTTTTCAAGTTTCAGGAAGAAAGCCAAACCCGCTCGGCAATTTGATCCTATCTATATTTTTTTGGATTGGGAACGACAGGAACTATACAACCGCATCAACCGACGAGTTGATGCGATGATAGAGAAAGGATTATTGGAAGAGGCAAGAAAGTTGTACCCATTCAGGCATTTGAATGCGTTGCAAACGGTCGGCTACCAAGAGTTGTTCGATCACCTTGATGGTGAAAAAACGCTGCCTGAAGCAATTGATATGATCAAGCAGAATACTCGTCGTTATGCCAAACGCCAGATGACCTGGTTCCGCAAAGACGATCATTGGCAGCGGTTTTCAGCTAACAATATTGAAAAAATCGCTGCTTTTATCTCACTCAAAATCCCTGAACCAAGAAAGAAATAGAATAAGTTGGTGCATGGGGTGACAATTCCGCTGTTTATCCGAACATTGTTTTTTCATTTTTAATAAATTGGTCTTTTGGAAATTAAACCAGCCACATGAAAAAATTATTACCCTTTCTCCTTTTGTTTTTCTGCACTTTACTTTTTTCCCAAGAAAAAATTCTACCCAAAGGGTTTTCAGAGGGCGAACAGGCCATGTTGGAATGGTACCAATGGACAGCGCCGCCAACCATGGACAGGAGTATTCCCGACCCTCCACCAAACCCTGTCAGGCATATGGCCGAGTGGGAAGAATTGGAAGCACTTGTGGTGACTTGGAGGAGTTTTCCTGATGTATTACGGGAAATCATTCGACATGCAAAAGAGGAAGTAAAGGTAGTGGTTGTTGTAGCTGCTGCTGGTCAATGGTCACAATCCAATGCTGAAAATGACTTGACAACTCATGGGATTACCTTGGATAATATCGAATTTGTGATCGCTCCTTCCAACTCTGTTTGGGTTAGGGATTATGGTCAAAACACGGTTTATGCCAATGATATTGGGGAGCGGTATTTTATTGATTGGGTTTACAACCGGCCTCGACCTTACGATGATGTAATGCCAGATGTGATTAGTGAACATTTAAATTCCCCTTTATATGCTACTGTAGAAGCGCCGTATAGGATGGTAAATACTGGAGGAAATTTTATGTCAGACGGACTGGGCACCTCCTTTGCTTCCAGATTGATCCTGGACGAAAACAAGCCTGGCAACCAATATGATGCTGGACCCCATGATGAAGATGCTATTGACGACATTATGCAGACTTACATGGGCGTTGACCGTTACATCAAATTTGAAAAACTGCCTTTCGATGGCATCCACCACATCGACATGCACATGCACTTGATTGATGAGGAAACCATCCTTTTCGGACAATACCCAGAAGGAGTCTCGGACGGCCCACAGATAGAAGCCAACATCCAATATTTGCAGGACAACCATCTTTCTTCATTTGGCACACCCTACCGCATCGAGCGGATTGTCCAGCCACCAGATTTTGGAGGTATTTATCCAAATCAAAATGGGGACTACCGCACTTATTCCAATTATGTTTTTATCAATAAAACGATCATTATCCCATATTACGAGACCCAGTTCGATACAATTGCCCAACGTGTTTACGAGGAACATTTTCCAGGGTACAAAGTGGTTGGCATCAACTGCAATAGTATGATCTGGGCTTTGGGGGCACTGCATTGCATCACCAAGGAAGTTGGCTCGTCTGACCCACTTTGGATAGTCCACAAAAGGCAACGAGACATTGCCGATAATGTCCTGTGGGGCGACTATGCGTTGACTGCTGACATTCAACACACTTCAGATATTGCGAATGCAAAACTCTATTGGACGACGGACACAACAGCAGGATATGCAGAAGAAAACATGGTATTAATTGATGCAAGTACGCATACTTGGTCGGCATCCGTTCCTCACCAACCCGATGGCAGCAAGATTTATTATTACCTGCAAGGTGAGGCCAATTCTGGTAAAACCCAAGTCCGTCCATTAGCTGCACCGACAGGTTATTATGATTTTACAGTAACCAGTGAACCACTTGCTGACAATGAACAGATTAGAGTTGAATTGGCTTCTATTTACCCCAACCCCGCCAGCGCAATAACCGTCATTCCAATTGAAACAAATCGGAGAGTGAAAGCAGTAGTAGAATTGATGGGCGTAACCGGAAAAATCAATGAAGTACTTTTTGATGGAGAAATTTTCCCTGGCCATTCCAATGTTTATTTGGATGCAACTCAATATCCAGCAGGGGCTTATTTTATTAGGGTGAAGACGGAATTCAATTCATTCAGCAGGAAAATAATTATTCAGTGAGGATTGGGGTGGATATTGAGAAATTAGGAAATTGGAAACTGGGAAATATCCATTTAACTTTGGTGTAGAAATCTATCCCTATTTTAAAGGCTAACAAACTTTGGCACGTCTATCTCGGTTGTCAAACCTATTTGGGTTGCTTAAACCTGACCTTTAGGTTATTTTTGCAAGTATCACTGAAGAAAACCTTTAAAACTAAAATTCAATCATTACTTCATGCAAACTGACTTCACAAAAGATACATTGGTAATTCAATTGACTCACCATAAAGCGTTAAAATTGCTACTTGATCTAGAGGAACTCCATCTTATTCGCGTGTTAAAAAAGAATGTGCAAACCGAGCAAAAATTGTCTGACAAATACGCTGGCAACCTTCCTGCTGAAATTGGAGAACAACTTCAACAACACATCATCAAAAGTCGCAATGAATGGGAACGCAATATTTAGTTGACAGCAATGCCATTATTGATTACCTTAAAGGTGGCCTACCTGTCACAGGTATGGAATTGATTCGTTTAGCAGTAAAATAATTATTCATTGAGGCTTGGGAATTGGAGAATCGATATAGTATTTGAGCTTAGCTTGGACAGCCAGTTTTTACCGAAAGTAATATAAAGGATCTCAAGAGCCCAAAGTAGCAGAAAATGTTATTCATAAGGGGTTACTTACAACCTTCCATAGTAAAGATGCAGGGTTTTTCTTTGTGAAGTTGGGCTTCTATTTTGGGGTCAAGGTTTGTGCATTTCCATAACGATTTTGCTATTTCTAAAAACTCAATTTCCAAATTTTTAACGTGGCCAAAATCCACATTAGAAAGATTTGCTTCGAAGATTTGCGCACCCAAGAGGTTTGACCCCTGAAGTTTTGCACTGTCAAAATTAGCTTTATGAAGAATTGCAAAAGTAAGATTCGATTGAAATATCTGGGCATCCTTAAAATCTGAACCAATAAGCAGTGCACCTTTCAGATTAGTGTTAGATAGTTTCGCTTTAGAAAAATTTGTATAATAATTTTTCTTGCCTATTATAAATCCTCCTATACTACTCTCACCGATAGTACCTGATTTTGGAATATTCACATAGGACAAATCTGCATTAGAAAGTTCAGAACCCGAAAAATCAGCATTCGTCACTTCTGCATATGAAAGCTTCGCATAATGTAGAGACGAGTTCCTTAAATCTGCTCCTGTAAAGTCAACACGTAAAAGTATGGTAGAGTGGAGTTCTGCGTGGCTAAGGTCGGCATGGGAGAGGTTTGCACCAGTAAGGTAAGCACCGTCAAGTTTAGCGCCTGAAAGGTCAGATTTTGCAAGATTAATTTTAGGGAGGTAAGCATCAACAAGATTCACTCCCCCTAAATGTGCGAATGAAAAATTTGCATATGTAAATATTTTATTATAAGAAATGGTATCAAGCCCACTTTTCACCAATGACAGCAACAATTGTCCCCGCTCAGGACTCACTGGCCTTTCCGTCAAAGTATCTCCTTCTAAATACCGATAAGGCAAAAAACCCTGACTCAAAGCCGCAATCCTACCTATTAAGGGATCGCTCAAAGAATAGCCCTTAGAAGCATCAAAGCTTGTATTTGTTTTCAGGGTATTTATCTCCGCATCTACTTGGTTCATAATATTACTCATCAAAGGAATTAAAGATCCCCTCCGATCAGCTTCGATAAGGTTGTTCTGGAGGTTGAGACGATAGTTCTGAATATCTGCCAACAAATTTTGCTTAAACATCAGCTTGTTCTGTGCATCGAATTTATCATTTTGGAGGGTAATTAGCCTGTTCTGAGAGGACATTAGAACATTTTGGGAATCGAACTTTTCATTTTGGAATTTGATCAGGTCATTTTGGTTTTCGAATAGATCATTTTGAGATTGCATCAATATTTTCTGAGAGTTCATGATCTCAGTTTGCCTAATCATCTGGTATATCTGAAGGATCATCACGGCCACAACAACAACTGCCAATAGTATGTCAATACGCCTATATTTATTGTTCTCTTTTAAAGACTTGCCGCCTATCTTTTTTTCTTCAATCTGACTTTTTAAATATCCAACCTCTTTGGCTAATGCTGCATTTTTTTCTTCTGCCTTGATTGAAATTCCTTTCCAGTCTGTTCTTTGTTTTTTGGCCATATACTGTGCTGATTGAACTATCGTCTCTGGTCTGGTTCGGTAAATATAGCCAAATAATTTATCAACCCTGCCCTGCTCTTCTTTGCCTTCTTGATGTGTCCCGCTGGCGCAGTCCTACGCCAGGGGGAAAATTCCAAATTAGAAAATTGAGATAAATAAAGGGCTGTCTGTCAAATGTAAGGCTGAGATAAATTGACGGACGGTTCATTGTTCTCCACCAAAGAACCAACAACCATTATGCTTTCGTACATTTTGCAACAGGAGCATTGACATAAAAGGCAGCATTTCATCTGACGCACCGCCCAACAAAGAACCCCCAGACTCAACTAATGAATCTGGGGGTTCTTTTATTATCTGATTAGAAAAGAAACCATCAAGCAAATAAGAGGCTTTCCCCAATTTCTAATTTCTCAATTTCTCAATTTCCAATTTCCAATTTCTAAATCTCTATCCTCACACCATTTCCAATACTCCTTTTGATGCCTTCTTCCGCTCGTGTTCTTTCAAATAAATTTTGCGCAAGCGGATGGATTTAGGCGTCACTTCAACGTATTCATCGGCCATGATGTACTCCAAGGCTTCCTCCAAAGTGAATTTTCTGGGGGGAGTCAATTTAACTTTATCATCAGCGCCGGCAGAGCGGATATTGGTCAATTTTTTAGTTTTGATTACATTGATGGTCATGTCGCCAAGCCGGGTGTTTTCACCTAAAATTTGGCCCTCATAAATGTCTTGATTGGCTTCAATAAAAAATGTCCCTCTTTCTTGCAGGTTGAAAATTGAATAAGGAATTGCCTTACCTGTATCGATAGCAATCATTGAACCACTCGTCCGTCTTGGAAGCTCTCCTTTATGTGGTTGAAACTCAGTAAACCGGTGAGTCATAATAGCTTCACCAGCAGTCGCTGTCAACATATTTCCACGCAGGCCAATGATACCACGGGAAGGGATTTCAAATTGCAGCACTACCCTTTCGCCTTTGGGCACCATCGAACTCATCATTCCTTTTCGGCGAGTTATCATATCGATGGCAGTACCCGAACTGGTTTCTGGGACATCGATAGTTAATTCTTCGATCGGTTCATGCAATACCCCGTCGATTCTTTTTGTAATTACTTGAGGCTGACCGATTTGCAGTTCATAGCCTTCTCGTCTCATTGTTTCTATCAAAATAGAAAGGTGGAGGACACCCCTGCCGTACACGCGCCATGCATCTGTGGTTTCAGTTGCCTCAACCCGCAATGCAAGGTTTTTCTCCAATTCTTTTTCAAGACGATCGTTGATGTGGCGGGATGTTACATATTTACCTTCTTGACCAAAAAATGGCGAATCATTAATGGTAAAGAGCATGCTCATCGTTGGTTCGTCAATGCTAATGGTAGGCAATGCCTCTGGGTTCTCAAGGTCAGCAATGGTATCTCCAATTTCAAATCCTTCAATACCTTGAATGGCGCAAATGTCACCTGCCATCACTTCATCAACTTTTGATTTTCCCATTCCCTCAAAAAGAAACAAACCTTTGATGGAGTGTTTTTGGATGGAGCCATCTTTTTTCATCAATGCTACTCGCTGGTTAGCCTTTAATGTTCCCCTATGTAAACGGCCAACAGCAATACGGCCTATGTAATTGGAATAATCGAGAGAAGTGATTAATAACTGTGTCGATCCCTCTTCCGTCTTAGGTTCAGGAATGTGCTTCACAATTGCATCTAGTAAAACGGTGATGTTCTCAGTTGGCGTTTTCCAATCATTCCCCATCCAGCCATTTTTTGCAGATCCAAAAACAGTTGGGAAATTTAATTGGTCTTCAGTTGCATCAAGATTGAACATGAGGTCAAACACAGCGTCCTGAGCTTCCTCAGGTGTGCAGTTTTCTTTATCTACTTTATTAACGACGAGGATTGGTTTTAGGCCCAGTTCCAATGCTTTTTGGGTCACGAAGCGAGTTTGAGGCATGGGGCCTTCAAATGCATCAACCAACAAAAGAACACCATCTGCCATATTCAACACCCTCTCCACCTCTCCTCCAAAATCAGAGTGACCAGGGGTGTCAATGACATTGATCTTGATTCCTTGGTACCAAAACGAAGCATTTTTTGCTAAGATCGTAATGCCCCTTTCACGTTCCAGTTCATTGTTGTCCATGATGAGTTCACCAGGCGTCTCGTGGTCGCCAAAGAGTTTTCCGGCCATCAACATTTTATCCACGAGCGTAGTCTTGCCGTGGTCAACGTGAGCTATGATTGCAATATTCCTTACTTCCATTGAATTTGATTATCGAAACTTTGTAATTTTCATCTTGCTATTTTCTGATCGTTTCAAGCTTTTAATACGATCATTCAACAAACCAATGATGACAATTATCATTTTATTTTTCAAAACGGGCGCAAAAGTACTTCAAATACGCCACGCGCACAAGATTGTTTAATTATATTAGATAACATACTACCGGACATTAGACAATTAGACGATAGACATTAGACGCTGTAAAATCCATAGGTCATTGGTTATTATTAATTTATACGTTTGAAATAGTCTAATGTCTAAAAATCTATCGTCTAATGTCCAGTAGTATGATTAGATAATTATTATCCGCCCTAATTGACTGGCAAACAAGGGTTTATTGGCACATGCCAAAGTTCGCCCTATATTTGGTCTTTCTGTCCTAAAATTGCACCAATAAAAATTGGACATCTTCTTCCGTTGCCAAATCGATGATATGCATGGTTAAATATCGACATATTCCTAATTTTACGGCTAATCAAAATATTGTACCAATTTATGAAACTAAAGACATCCCTTTTTCTGCTTACCTTTTTAATTGGCATCCAGAATTCCTTCTCCCAGATAATCGATCTGGAATTTTACAATTCACTCTTTGTAACCCAAGAAAACAAAGACAGCTTGAAAGATATGGCTCATAATCTTATTTCCGATGCCATTAAAATTTTGGACAACTACCCTTCTTATGATGGCGATGACCTTGGCCTTACTTACTCAAAAAGGAAATCACAGTTCAAGGTTTGGTCCCCTGCTGCGACAGACGTCACCTTGCACATTTACGACGAAGGTCAATTGGGAAACCGCCTTTCTTCACACAAAATGAAGAAGGAGGCTGACGGGGTTTGGTACAGCAAATTAAAAGGCAAGAAGGAGGGACTGTACTACACTTTCCAAGTCCATCTTGGTGATTCACTATTGGTAGAAACCCCCGACCCTTACGCCATTGCCACAGGGGTAAGTGGGCAAAGGGCAATGATCGTTGACCTAAAATCAACTGATCCAGAAGGTTGGGAAACCGATCAACGACCACCCCTGAATAGCCTTTCCGATATTATTTTATACGAACTTCATTTCCGCGACATTTCAATACATGAAAGTTCTGGCATCAAAAACAAAGGGAAGTTCATCGGGCTTGCTGAGACTGGCACCAAATCGCCAGATGGATTGAGCACCGGTATCGACCATATCAAGGAATTGGGCGTGACGCATGTCCACTTACTGCCATCTTACGATTTTTCATCTATAGATGAAGCGGCCCTTTTCTTGAACGATTACAATTGGGGCTATGACCCTCAAAACTACAATGTGCCCGATGGATCTTATTCTACCGACCCATTTGATGGTCGGGTAAGGATAAAAGAATTTAAACAACTGATAAAAACACTCCATGAAAATGGCATCCGGGTCATTATGGATGTGGTATATAATCATACTGGCAAAACAGAAGAATCTGTGTTTAACAGACTGGTTCCTTATTACTATTACCGCTGGAACGGCCCCTATTGGTCGAACGCATCTGGTTGTGGCAATGAAACCGCCTCCGAGCGTCCAATGATGCGGAAGTTTATGAAGGAGTCAATGAAATACTGGGCTGAGGAATACCATATTGATGGCTTCCGAGTTGACCTGATGGGCATCCACGATATCGAAACCATGAACCAAGTTGCTAAAGAACTACATGAAATAGATTCAACCCTTTTCATTTACGGGGAAGGATGGACTGCCGGCGATAGCCCACTTGAGGAAAGTAAAAGGGCGGTCAAGGTCAACGTCAAGCAGTTGGAAGGAGTGGCAGCATTTAGCGATGAATTCCGGGACGGCGTAAAAGGACATGTTTTTAAGCAAAATGCAAAAGGATTTATCGATGGTGAAATACGACTCAAGGAGAGTGTCAAATTTGGCATAGTTGGAGGGGTTCAGCACGATCAGGTTGAGTATGAAAAAGTAAATTACTCAAATGCCCCCTGGGCAAATCAACCAACTCAGTGTATCAATTATGTATCCTGCCACGACAACCACACGCTTTGGGATCGACTAAAATTATCGTGCAAAGGATTTCCCGAAAAGGATTTACTCCATATCAATAAATTGGCCCAAACCATCGTGTTCACTTCACAGGGAATTCCCTTTCTTCTTGCTGGGGAGGAATTTGTCCGAACCAAATTTGGTGTTGAGAATTCGTTTGAATCTCCTGACCGTATCAACCAGATCGATTGGCGGAACAAGAAAAAATATGCAGATTTATTTGAATATTACCAAGAACTGATTCAAATGCGGAAACAACATCCTGCATTCAAAATGGGAAATGCTGAGGCTGTCAGGAACAACATTCAATTCATTGATTATGAGAATGAGAACATTTTGGGATATACCATAAATGGCGAAGCAGTAGGAGATAGTTGGAAAAGGATTTTGGTTTTGTTCAACGGGAACAAAGTTGGAAAACGGGTGGATATTCCGAGCGGAAACTGGAAAATCATTTGCCACAATCACAAAATCCGCATTGAAGGAATGGGTAAAAATTCAAGTACCTCTGCCAACCTTATGCCTTATTCTGCTTATATCCTTGTGGAGGAATGAAGAGGAGTGATGAGTGATGAGTTATAAGTGGGATAATTTTTTTTGAGTAATCACCATTCACCATTTGTAATCACCAACATTAAATGAAAATAGACATTCTTGCCATTGGCGTCCATCCTGACGATGTAGAACTAAGCGCCAGTGGCACACTTCTAAAACACATTGAATTGGGTAAAACTGTTGGGTTACTCGACCTGACCAGGGGTGAATTGGGCACAAGGGGGACACCTGAAATCCGAGAAGCAGAATCAAAAGAATCTGCAAAAAAAATGGGCGCTTTGTTTCGCAGGAATCTAAAAATGGCTGACGGCCTTTTCACTCACGACCAGAAAAATTTAATCAAAATTATCGAGATTGTGCGTTGGTGCAGGCCAGAAATCGTGCTGGCAAATGCACTTGACGATCGCCACCCCGACCATGGCAGGGCAGCTAAATTGACTGCTGACGCTTGTTATTTATCAGGCCTAATAAAAATCCCTACAATTGATGAGCAAGGGAAAGCACAGGAAAGTTGGCGCCCAAAAGCTATTTACCATTATATCCAAGACCGTAACCTTACACCCGATTTTGTGGTTGACGTTTCCTCCTTTTTTGAAAAAAAAATGGAATTGATACTGACGTTTAAGTCACAATTTTATTTGCCAGAAAATGACAATTATCAGGAAGAATTAGCTACCCCAATTTCAGGAAAAGATTTCATGGATTTTATGCGGGCAAAAGGGCGCTCATTTGGCCGGTCCATTGGCGCTGAATATGCTGAGGGGTTCAATAGAAGCAGGGTGTTTGGCGTAGAAAACTTGTTTGACTTGGTTTAAGTAAAACCGTTGGTGATTAGGAGTTCCCCTTTTAACAATCTCTAATATTTCCCTTCCATCCGATCAACATATTGAACTTCTCCAAGCCTGAATTTTACAGGGAATTTTGCCGCTTTTTCCATCTGCACTTCCAAACGGCAAAACAAGGCTAAGTCTTTGAAATGGTATGCCTTTTCCATTATTGGTGGCGATTTGGCATAAACATAAATATTTGGGTTGGTGTCATGTTGTTTTAATAAAAAGGAAGAAGGACGTAAAGGTGAGATCATTTGTCCAAAATGTGGCAACTCTATCTTAACAGGCTGATATTTCACACCTATTGAATTCTGGCAAAACAAGTTGCTGCTCAGAAAGATTAGGACAATAATTGAAATGTATTTTTTCATTCCATCGCACATTTTCCAGCTTGGGTGATAACAACAATCCAAATCAAGCCTTTTATCAAAAAAAACAGAAAGCCTGCAATCCCTATTTTTTTCAACCATTTCTTAACTGCTTCTTTTTTCAATATTCCTAAGTTTGAATCACGCCAACATTAAACTTCTCAATGGGTGAATGGTTCGCCATTTCAATACCCCTCGAAATCCATTCCCTTGTTTTCATCGGATCAATTATCGCATCAACCCATAGCCTCGACGCAGCATAATAAGGGGTGGTCTGTTCATCATATTTGTTTTTTATTTTATCGAACATTTCTTTTTCATCCTTTTCAGAAAGCTCTTCTCCTTTCGCTTTCAAACTCGATACTTGAATCTGCAACAACGTTTTTGCTGCTTGGGAGCCTCCCATCACAGCAATTTTTGCGGTTGGCCAAGCAACGATCAAGCGCGGATCGTAAGCCTTGCCACACATAGCATAATTTCCGGCACCGTAAGAATTCCCCATAACGATGCTAAACTTTGGGACCGTTGAATTTGAAACGGCGTTCACCATTTTAGCGCCATCCTTGATGATTCCCCCGTGTTCCGAGCGACTGCCAACCATGAACCCAGTGACATCGTGGAAGAAGACAAGCGGTATTTTTTTTTGGTTGCAATTCATAATGAACCGGGTCGCCTTACTGGCAGAATCAGAATAAATGACACCACCAAACTGCATCTCTCCATTTGAAGCTTTTTCCACCTCACGGCTATTGGCCACAATCCCAACCGACCAGCCATCAATTCTTGCATAAGCACAAATGATGGTTTTGCCGTAATCTTCTTTATAAATCGTCAATTCAGAATTGTCAACTATGCGTTTTAAGATCTCAACCATATTATATGGCCTTGCAGGGTCGGAGGGCTTGATTTGATAAAGGTCACTAGCTGGGTAATTTGGCGATAAGGGTTCTGCCCTATCTAATCCCGCCTTTTCAAAATCTCCCATTTTGTCCATCAATCCCCTAATCGTATCGAGGCAAGTCGAATCGTCCTTGACTTTATAATCACAAACTCCAGAAATTTCAGTCTGGGTAGTAGCTCCACCAAGAGTCTCTGAATCAACGGTTTCGCCAATGGCCGCTTTAACCAAATACGGCCCTGCCAGGAAAATGCTGCCAGTCCCTTCTACAATCAAAGACTCGTCCGACATAATTGGCAAATAGGCTCCACCCGCCACACAGCTACCCATGATGGCAGCTATTTGCGGGATTCCCATGGCCGACATTTTTGCATTGTTCCTGAATATTCTGCCGAAATGTTCTTTGTCAGGGAAAATTTCATCCTGCATGGGAAGGAAAACCCCAGCACTGTCGACCAAGTAGATAATAGGCAGTCGGTTTTCCATCGAAATCTCTTGAGCACGAAGGTTCTTTTTACCGGTGATCGGAAACCAAGCCCCAGCCTTAACAGTAGCATCATTTGCCACAATCACGCACAACCTTTTACAAACCCGGCCTAAGACCACCACCACACCACCAGCGGGGCACCCCCCATATTCTTCATACATGCCATATCCCGCAAATTCGCCTATCTCAAGCCATTCGTCACCATCGTCAACAAGGTAATTGATCCTTTCACGAGCGGTCATTTTCCCTCTAGCGTGGTGTTTTTCTATCTTTTTTGTCCCTCCACCCAAACGTAATTTAATCAACCTGTGGTTGAGTTTGGACAGCAGGAGTTTCATTGCGTCTTCGTTCTTATTTTTATCCAAATCCATATTTAATTGTAGAAATTGTAGAAAGCGGAAAGGTAAACAATGTCCTTTAATTCAAGGAATAAAAAAAGCCCAGTGCCATTATCAAATAACACTGGGCTTTTCACCAATGGAGCAATTCACCTCACTTCAAAAGTATAATAATATTCTCCAGGATAGCTTTCGTAGAACCCTTCTAAGATCACTTTTCCCCCAGCATTTTTCTTTAGTTCGCTGAGTAATTCCCTTACAGACGACACCTTCACTTCCCCTACTTTGGTTATAATATAATTGGGATCCATTTCAGTCCTTTCGATGATGCTGCCAACTTCAATATTTTCTACAATAACTCCTGAGATCCTGAGCCTACGTTTTTCATCCTGCGTAAAATCCCGTGGTTCAAAACCAAGTTGGCCCAACATATCCTTGACTCCTTTCCTGCTCGTAAAAGCGGTGGTCTGGTTCTTATCTTTCAGCGTAACATTTGTCCTGTATCGTTTGCTTTCCCTGATATACTGAACAATAATGGTAGAACCAGGATGTAGTCTTCCTACTTGCTCTTGAAGCTCTGGGATCGTTTTGATTTTTACTTTGCCAATTCCTACAATAACATCCCCACTTTGCAACCCCGCATCCTCTGCTCCACCAGCAGGAGTAACACTACTAATGTAAACCCCTTCGATCTTTGGCAGGCCAAGTTCTTTGGCATTTTGATCGTTGACAGGGCCGATCCTCACACCCAACAAGCCTCGTTTAACTTCACCATAATCCCTTAAATCCTTTATGATTTTTTGAACCAAAGTAGAAGGTATTGCAAATGAATAACCCTCGTATTTTCCAGAACGGGTAATGATTGCAGTATTAATACCAACCAACTCCCCATTTGTATTGACAAGTGCGCCCCCACTGTTGCCTGGATTCACAGCAGCGTCAGTTTGAATGAAAGATTCAATGGTATATTCTCCTTCCAAAATGTCGATGCTTCTTCCTTTTGCACTTACAATACCTGCGGTAACGGTGGATTCAAGGTTGAAAGGGTTGCCCACGGCCATGACCCATTCACCTACGCTCAAAGAATCAGAATTGCCAAAAATCAAATATGGTAGGTCTTTTTCATCAATTTTCAGAAGAGCGAGGTCCGTTGAAGGATCATTGGCTATCAATTTGGCTTCGTACTCACGATGGTCATTTAGCGTGATTTCATATTTGTTGCCATCTTCGATCACATGGTTGTTGGTCACAATAAATCCGTCACTCGAAACAATAACCCCAGATCCTGAGGAAGCTCCATATGACCCTGAACCCCACCATGAATAATTGGAATCCTGAATTGCACGTACATTTACCACCCCAGGCGTTACCCTTCGTGCTGCAGATGTAAAATCAGTAGGAGCGGAAGATATAAATGTACGTTGGAGATTTCCTGAAAACTGGTCTGCCAATTCCAAATTGGTGTAAATCGCTGGTACAGAAGTCCCATCAGCATAAACAATGTTGGGACCTTCTAATTGCCGGTAAATAAATACTGCAAAAAAAGCGCTAAGCAATGAAGCAATGACAATGGGAATTATTTTATTCATAAAAAATCGGATTGTTTGTTTCTTGTTACCTAAAGTGCAATTTGATCTTTTTATTATGGAATTTCAAAACGGTTGTCGCTTTTTTTAAGTATTTCCAAAATAAAAAACATGTTCAATGTCCTTGTTAACGCATTCCGTGTGCTGTGGTTCGTTCATTTTAAGATAAAATCAGAAACATGGATGAATAGGCATGAGACTGCTAATTTTGCTCCAAAATCAATAATTGTTCTACCATGAATTTACCATTCTTCAAATACCAAGGTACAGGAAATGATTTTGTATTGATCGATCAACGAGCAGTACAATACCTGAAAAGGGATCAGGCTGAGATCATTCGGACTATATGTGACAGGAGATTCGGCATAGGCGCCGATGGCCTTATCTTGTTACAAAATATTGATGGTTTTGATTTTGAAATGATCTATTTCAATGCAGATGGAGGGGAAAGTACGATGTGTGGCAATGGCGGGAGGTGTATAACCGCATTTGCTAAAAAACTCGGGATCATTGAATCAAAATGCACCTTCCTTGCAATTGATGGGCCACATGAAGCCCTCGCTCAACAGGACGGTACTGTTAATTTAAAGATGACCGATGTCACAGATATTGAGATAGGAGATGATTATTTTATCCTAAATACTGGTTCCCCCCATTACGTAATAATTGTGGAAGATATTTCAGACCTCAATGTAGTTGAAAGTGGTCAAGTGATCAGGTATTCAGATCGTTTCAGGGAAGCAGGCATCAATGTCAATTTTGTTGAAAAGATCAAAAATGGGATAGAAGTGGCTACTTATGAACGGGGTGTAGAAGATGAAACTTTGTCGTGCGGAACTGGAGTTACAGCAGCTGCTATTGCTTGGCACCTTCACAATTCTACTTCTGCAAGTGGAGAAGTATCCGTCCAAACTAAAGGAGGGAACCTAAAGGTGAAATTTGAAAAAGAAAATGGGGGCTTTAAGCAAATCTGGCTTTGTGGTCCCACTAAGAATGTGTTTTCGGGAAATTTTCCAATTTCTAATTTCTAATTCTTGCAGATCTTTTTCAAAGCTTTGACGTAAGCTTTATTTGCTTCCCTTGAACCAATAGTGACCCTAACACATCCAGGCGCACCAAAACTTCCGACCGGCCTGACCATCACTCCTTGCATCAACATTTTTTGTTCAAATTCGAATTCATCAATATCTGGTTTTACCATGATGAAGTTGGCTTGTGACTTCCAATATTTTACGCCAAGTTTGTCCAATTTAGAATAAAGCCACGCTCTTTCTTTATGAATATGATTTACTGTTTTTTCAACAAATTTCTTGTCCTTCAGGGCTGCAATAGCAGCATTCAAGGTTAATTTGTTTAGAATGAAGGGTTTACTCAACCGACGTATGTATCCAGCTATTTCTGGGGTGGAATAACCATACCCAATTCGCAAAGCTGCCATGCCATAAGTTTTGGAAAAACTATTAACAGCAATGACCTTTTTACCAGATTTTACATATGGCAAGGCAGTCGTAAAATTATCTGCATCTGCAAAATGGAAGTAAACTTCGTCCATAACCAATACAACGTGCTCAGGCATATTATCCACAAGTTCGTCTATATCCTTTTTGGGTAAATAAGTACCGGTCGGATTATTGGGAGAAGTAATAAAAATCAACCGGGTATTGGGTGTGATTGCTTTAAGAATCTCTTTGACATTCAGTTGATACGTCTCGGGCTTAAGCGGCACATCAATGATTTTGGCTCCTTGCCATTCTGAAAACATGATGTATGGCATGAAACAAGGGTTTGAGACGATGCACTCCAACCCTTCGCCAAGGAATCCCCGTATGATATGCTCGATTACTTCCGACCCAGAATTGGCAGCAATAAAATGTTCAACTGTCAATTGATTTTCATAATATTTAGCTAAGCTTTCTTGCAATCGAATGGTTGTTCGATCGGGATAATGGTTCAAGTCTTCAATTGATTGGCGGAGGGCTTTTTTAGCTTTGGGAGAAGTCCCCAAAAGATTTTCGTTGGAAGAAAGTTTGTAGATTTTTTTCGATTTGGATTTTATTTCTCCCAATGTTTTTCCTCCTTTATAACCTGCATTGCCGAGAAGATAGGGCTTAAATATCTGAATTTTCTCGTCTTGATTTGACATATTTTCGTTGTTTTAAATTTTGGCAAAAGTATCAAAATTAGCCCCTAATTTTTTTGTCAAGATTGGTGAAATAAAATAGGGACCAACATTGCTGCTGAACCCCATCTTATTTATTGCCAGTTAATAATTCTTAAACCTGTTGGATCAAGGATTTCTTATCGTAATATCACCAAAGGAGATTTTGATTGAGATATTTGACTGCCCTACTTGAGAAGAAAATATTGCCTTTTTTAACTGGTCGCTATTTTCTAAGTAATTGAATTTCAAATCATTAGGCACTGAAATGCTGCCATAATGGGCAGTCAGGGAATAACCATAATAATTAGGCTGGGGGTCAAAGAAATAAACATCTGATTTTTCTGCGTTGACGTTCATGGTTAGTAGCTCAGGACTTGGATTGGTGAAAAACTTCATGATTCCGTACTGGGCATTGATGTTCCATGTACCCTTAATTTCATACAAGGTAATATCAGACCTACGTGTAGTCAAGCCCACATTCCCATCAATGTTTTTCCCGATGATATCTCCAAACCTGGAATTGACGTCAATGTCCCCACTCAGGTTTTCCAATAATATTTTTGAGAATTCACTGTGGATCCGCAAGGAGTTTGAGAGGTTGCTGACATTGGTCAATCCAAAATTATTTTTCAGATAAACAGGACAATCTGCTGGTAGGGTGATGGTATAAATGGCTTTTAGCTCAGACTCTGGTTTTTCGCCTTTCTTTGAAATATAATTCCTAAAATAAATATCTGACCCATGTTGTTCGGATGAGTATATCATCAAATCAAGATCCTTCTCTGCCACTTTCCGGTCCGGATGTTTTGCAATTAATTCAGTCAGTACTTTGACTTCGTTCCTATCCCACGTTTCAACCTTAATTTCCGCCTTCTCTCCTTCAATATTCACTTCATGGCCATTTTTATAGGGTATCGTTTTCTCAATGGTCTTTGTAACCACTTGCAGTGCGACCTGCCCATTCGATCCAAAAGCAATCGCTATGCAAAAAACAGTTGTTAGTATTTTTAATGTGATTTTCATTTTCTGTAATTCTGTTTAATAGTAAATATCGATTGGCCACTGGCCAATCCTAAATCAACATCACCAGCATCCTTTTGAAAATATCGGTTCGTTCAAGTTCAATGTCTTTAATCTGGACAATCAATTCAGCATTTGTGCCGTAACTACCTATTGCAATTTCCAATTCATTGACCGCTTGGCTCAATTCCTCAAATTCACGCTGCAAAACCTGGAATTCAGGGTGCTGACATATATAATTTTTGGAATAACAAAGTTCTTGATATAGTTCAAATGCATCATCGTCCTCCTTCCAATCTTTAGCAAAAAGCTTGTCATCCAACTCCTCGACCGAATATCCAATGACATAATCAGCAGGAGAGACAACCGTATTTTGAGAATTGTTGAATAAAAAATAAGCTGCTACCAGAAGTGCTGCGGAAGCTGCAACGGCCAGTGGTTTTTCCCAACCAATCCCGATTATTTTGGTTTTATTGCCCTGCTCTAAATACCCAACTATAGTTTGCCAGATTCTTGTAGGTGGCTCGTATTCAGGTAATTCCATTAATATTTTGTCTGGGACAAACGCAGACTTGCCCTCCTCCATTTCCATATCAATGTCCTGCCAGACAGAACCAGGAGGGTCATGTTCTTTTAAGCTTGATAATGCTTCGATCAGCGTTTTTTTATTGAATTCTTTCATCTATTTTTAGTCATTGATTAAACGGTACATGTCTTACCGGCTCAATATTTCACGAAGTTTCTTTTTCGAATAAAACAATTGCGATTTTGATGTTCCCTCAGAAATCCTCAAAATACTCGCAACTTCCTTGTGCGTAAAACCCTCAATCTCAACCAACACAAACACCATCCGATAGCCTTCTGGCAATGACAAGATTGCTTTTTCAAGATACTCGGCATCTAGGTAATGGCCCCAGTCAATTTTTGGAGATTGAGACAATGTGTCAATATCCTCGAAAAAGATTTTTTCTTTTCTCAGGTAACTGTAAGCCGTCCTGACAACAATGGTTTTTATCCAAGCCCCCAACGTGCTTTCACCTCGGAATTTCGGAAGCCCACGGAACACCTTTATAAATGCGTCCTGCAATACATCGTTAGCTGATTCGAAATCACCTGTTATTCGGTATGAAAGTGAATACATTGCCTTTTTGTACTTTTCGTACAGTTTTTTTTGCGCCAGCCTATCGTCCTTCAAACAAGCCACTACTAAATCATTCTCGGTCATACCGATCGGTGAAGTCATTTATGTTTCGATTTCGATTTACAATTCAATAGAGATTGTGTATTGCAAAATGGTTGTATAGTTTATTGATTCCATCTTCTATATCAAAAAAAATAGGCAAACAGAACGAGGTCCATTTGCCTATTTATCAAAAATTCACCTTGTCAAAAAGCAAGGCCCACAGTCATAACCCACCTTGAAGGATTTTGAGAAAACCTGATCTGTTCTCCACCCACTTGCATATGTTCACCAAAGTTACTAAAACTTCCTTCGTAGCGAACATCTACTAATAACCTCCAAATATCAAGCCCTACCCCAGTCTGATAGCCAAGGTTAAAATCATTGAATCTTTGATCATAGGTGCTAAGTTCGTCATCCAATTCAGACTTGCTGGCAATAAATACATGCCCGACAGGACCTGCTTCCAATCGAAGTGGGCCTATTTTATAACCAAGCATGAAAGGAATATCGAGGTTTTGATATTTTTCATTCAAAACTGTGTTTACCAGCCCTTCACTCATATCTGTCACATTAAAATCAACAGTATTGGAATTAAAAAGCAACTCTGGCTGCAAGTAGAGTTTTTCGCCCAAAGGAAATCTGGAGAAAAGTCCCAAATGAAAACCATAGTTGGCGTCTAAAATGGCAAGGTTCAATCCATTTTGGTCAATTGTTTCTTTGTCCAGATTTGGAGTACTAAGCCCTGCTCTTACCCCAAATTGAACTTGGGCATGAGTAAAAAAGGGAACAATGGAAAGGGCCAGTGCCCAGATTACTTGCTTTTTCATAATATATTGCGTTTTTGAGATTGGAAAATAGAATTCAAGAAGATATTTATTTCCCAACCCCTTGATTTTATTTGCAGGAAAACGATGGGCTATCCCAGAACTGGTATGAAAACAGTTAGAATAATTGAAAATTTAACCTGCTATTAACCGATCACTGCCCTATGAATTCTAACAACTAGCCTAGCAAAGAGTGGAACGTGGGCTATGCCAATTAGTTATTTTTTACCTTTGCCACCTTTCTTCAAATATTAGTATTCAAACTGCAAAAATCGACAAAGTCGAATATTTTACAATATGGTTATTAAGGAAGTAACATACAAAGGAAGTTACCCGACGTTGGCTAAATGCCCTACCCCAAAGCTACCAGAATTTGCGTTCATTGGGAGGTCAAATGTTGGAAAGTCATCCTTGATTAACATGATCTGCAAAAAGAGCAAATTAGCCCATGTATCAAAAAAACCTGGCAAGACTGCTTCTTTGAATTTCTTTTCAGTTGATGACAATTGGATATTAGTGGATCTTCCAGGATATGGATATGCAGTTAGGTCCAAAGGAATGAAGAAATCATTCAAAGACATGATTTACAGCTATTTGGAAAAAAGGATTTCATTAGCCTGTATTTTTGTCCTTATAGATGCCAATGTCCCACCTCAGAAAAATGACATTGATTTTATGGCTTGGCTGGGAGGAAATGCGATCCCGTTTGTTATTGTTTACACCAAACTTGACCGATTGACCAAAACGAACAAAACGAAAAACATTGAAACAATCCAATCCACCTTGCTTGAATCTTGGAATGATTTACCGCAACAATTTTACACATCAGCAGCAAAGCATGAAGGCGGAGAAGAAATCTTGAAGTTTATCCAAGAAGTTATGATTTCATTGGATCCTAAATAATTTGGAAATTTCAATTATTGTAAGAGCATGTCTAGTTTTTATTTGAACTGAGTCCGCCAATAGGGCGGATAGGATGATGGCATAGAATTAATGAGTTAATTTATCGGGATAAATGACCGAGTTAATTCGAAGTCAACGCCTAAAGCGTTGGTTGTCAGGAAAAAGAAAAACTAGACATGCTCTAAATTGCGACTCTTAAAAACAACAGCTTGTCAAATAAATTGACGACGACATTGAAAAGAATTTAGATCTGAAATAAATGGATGAAATGTCTAACAAACACCCTCATGTAATTCCCGAGATAACGGATTGGCCAATTCATAAACTTCTGGCCGACCGTAAAAATTTTGTCGGGGAAATCGATGAATTCACTTTCAACAAATTGTTGAGATTGCATGGCAATGCCATAAAAGATATTTTAGCAAAGACTGTCTATTTAGAACGCATCAGGATCAAAGAGGAACCATGGAAAGTTGATCCTCCAAATGAAAGAATTTTTTGGAGGAAGGTCAGAAGGAAACTCCTCGGAAGAACACATTCCATGTCGGAAGAAGAATTGAGAACCAACAGTGAGGCTGTTCTCAAGACCATAATCAATCGTTATTCTGAGGAAATCGTTGGCACCTTTCGCAAATCCACTTTCTTATTTGCCCGGGGGTTCCTTAGGGCCTTTTTTAGACGGCTGCTCAATACCGCAGCAGGGAGAAATATGAAACGGGTTTATGGCACCAAATACAAAATAAACGAAAGGTTGATCGCCAAAGGCGAAATTGATAAAATCAGAGGGTTGATTAAGAAAGGCACCGTCATTATCGTCCCGACCCACTCCAGCAATCTAGACTCCATCCTGATTGGATATGTAATGGATTCAATTCTTGGCCTTCCATCGTTCTCCTATGGCGCTGGCCTCAACCTCTACAATACAGGCTATACTGCATACTTTATGAACAGGCTGGGCGCATACAGGGTGGATAGACGGAAAAAAAATCCAATTTACTTGGAAACCTTGAAAAGCATGTCCAATTTATCAATACAAAGGGGCACTAACAGTCTGTTTTTTCCTGGTGGCACACGCAGTCGAAGCGGGATATTAGAGCATAAACTCAAATTAGGCCTAATGGGTACAGCAATGGAAGCCCAGAGAGAGATCTATCAAAAGGGCAAAACAGATAAGATCTTTATTGTCCCGCTAATCATTAGCTACCATGTAGTTTTGGAAGCAAAGTACCTCATAGAACAACATCTAAAAAGGACCGGCAAGGAAAAGTACATTAGAGCAAGGGATGAATTTTACAGCGTCCGCAAATTATTCAAATTTGCCTGGAAGTTTTTCTCCCAACCTTCCAAAATTACTTTATCATTTGGCAAGCCTATGGATATTATTGGAAATTTCGTGGATGCTAATGGCCTCAGTTTTGACAGGTTTGGCAATGCCTTGGAGGTTAAAGAATATTTCATGTCGAATGGAGAAGTGGTTGAAGATTTACAAAGGGAAACGGAATACACCAAGATACTCGCCGAACGGATAACCGAAAGGTATTTCAAGGAAAACATTGTCCTTACCAGTCATCTTGTCGCTTTTGCGGCTTTCAACATTTTGAAAAAAGAAAACCCAAAGCTGGATTTATATGGACTGCTCAGATTACCACCTGAGGATTTTGTTTTTCCTAAAAAAAAAATGCAAGATGTTGTGGGGCAACTGCAACTCGAATTGATCAGCATGTTTAATAAGGGGCGGATCAAATTGTCGGAGCAGATATATTTTGAAATTGACGAAGTCATTAAGGACGGGGTCAGAAATATTGGCATTTATCATCCTGAAAAAACCCTTGTATTCAATAAAAAAGACCAACTAATAAGTCAGGATTTCAAACTACTCTTTTTCTACCACAACAGGCTGACCAATTATGGGCTTGAAAAAGCTATTTCCTGGAGCAAAGTCTCTTCCAAAGAAGAAATAGAGGTTGAGGTGATGAGTGATGAGTTGTGAGTTGAAACGGCATTATTCATAAATCATCATTCATAAATTTAAAATGTTCATGAAAAAAAATGTGCCTTCACGCAAGAAAGTACCCTTTCCTGTCAACAAGGAACTTGGAGAATATTTGGCCAAATACCACCGAGGCACTGAACTACCATTGCAATATGAAGATCTGTTGCGTTTTCACACATCAATTTCCTTGTATAATCAATTAGGAGAAGACACACATTGGGAAACGGTTTTTTATCAAGAAAATGAACAGAAAGAAATTTACGACGCCCTTACCAAAATATATTCCCTGCTAAAAACTGACGGGGACACCAACGTTCTGGAACACTTAACAGTCGCAAGGATTGACTATTGTCTTTATGGAAATTCAAAACCCTTCAGGATTAGGGTCATAAATGGATTCAATGACAATTACGACCATTTCTATGTAAAAAATGCAGACGCCAGCAGGATATATGGGTTGGAGCTGGAAGACATTCTTTCACCCAATCGAGTCATGTATCTTGTGCATGGCAATACTTTAATAGAAGAGCATATTGCCGGTATCCCAGGTGATGATTTTTTTCAAAGACACCCTGATATTTCTGAATTCAATAAAATTCGCCTTTTAAAAGAATTCATCAAATTCAATGAACGATGTTTTGTAAGGCTATTGGGGGACATGAGGGCCTATAATTACGTGGTGGACATAACACCTGACATTGAAGGCAACCAGTACCGTATGCGGGCCATTGATTTCGATCAGCAATCTTATGAGGGGAGGAAAAACTTTTACCTGCCTCAATATTTTAAAGAAAACAACCCTATTGTTTTCATGGGCGTCGGCAACATGACTCAACAAACGGTCAGGCAATATCAACTAGAAGAACGAAGCCTTATTGCAAACCGCGCCAAATCCGCGAAAGAGCAATTACAGGAACTGATGGACATCATGGTCAGGGATAAGATTTCATTCCCAAAAAAAGTCCACCAATTGAGAAAAGAACTTGCAGACCACCATAAAAATGATCTTTTTCTTAAATGTGAAACCATGGGGGAGATTGTCCTGACAAACATTCAATTATTGCTAAAAAAAGATTTCAAACAAAGCATGATATTTAAGGGAGTCAAGAGACTCTGATAA
Source organism: Saprospiraceae bacterium (assembly GCA_029263015.1). Classification (GTDB taxonomy): domain Bacteria; phylum Bacteroidota; class Bacteroidia; order Chitinophagales; family Saprospiraceae; genus UBA6168. Next base: position 51,240 of record JAJCYI010000009.1, read on the forward strand.
AGTGTAAAATGCAGTTGTTCAAAATAAAGAAATATGAAAAAACCGCTCGTTTCGCCAATTGACCATACTGGAAACAAAGAGGCTGAAGAAATGGCTAAGTTTTATGAAGAAACGCTGGGGTTTACCCCAAACAGCCTATTTACCATGATGCACCGCCCTCGTATTGCTGCTGCTTTTTTGGAAATGAACCAGGCTGTCATGGAAAACAAAGGCCGCGTTACCAGCGCCTTAAAAAGGCTCGTCGCCTATTTGTCAAGCATGACAACTGGATGCCGCTACTGCGAAGCCCATGCAATCCGAGCAGCAGAAAGATATGGTTCAGAACAAGATAAAATGAATCATATTTGGGAATACAAATCATACCCTGCATTCACAAATGCTGAACGGGCAGCTTTTGATTTGTCAATTGCCGCATCTCAAATTCCCAATGCTGTGAACGATGAAATAAGTGAAAACATGCGCAAACATTGGACCGATGGGGAAATAGTCGAAATAATGGGGGTCATCGCCCTATTTGGTTATCTGAACCGGTGGAACGACAGCATGGGCACACAGTTGGAAGAACCTGCCGCCGAGTCTGCCAACCATTATTTAGGTAAAAAAGGTTGGACAAAGGGTAAACACGAATATTAGTGAGTTTTTGAGTTATTAACTGATGTTACGCACTTGCTTAAAATTTGAAAAAACCAACCAAATCTTATTTGGAATTTGGTCAAATTTGACTACTGATTGTGAAGATTGTTTTGCTTCTATAGACGAAACAATATTTCAAATTGCCGAAATCACGGGTG
>JAJCYI010000010.1 GCA_029263015.1 Saprospiraceae bacterium
TTACTTGATTTCGGCCAATCCATAGATTGAAAGGGATAAATCGAAGGTAGAGGCAGGAGAATAATTTAGAACAATAGCTAAAGGATTCTTCCTAAAATGTCCCATTTATCCCTTTATCCACTGGAATTTGCACGTTTTTCAGTCCAAAAGAGCGAAAAAACGTGTACACTTTACTTATGGGATGACTCATGTTTGAAAACTTAATTTCTAATTTCTCCCTCCTATCCTTCATTTCACAAATTCCTTCACCCATTTCAAGTTGACAGATTTTGGCCGTTCGAGTGGTGCGCCCAGTGCCCTTGACCAGCATGTTGCTGCGAGAACGCCCATTGCACGGGACACCCCGAACAAAACTGTATAAAAGCTGTACTCGGTCAGCCCATAGTGGACGAGCAATGCACCTGAGTGTGCATCTACATTCGGCCATGGGTTTTTCACTTTGCCAAGGCTTTTGAGGATTGGTGGTACCACGTCGTAAACTTTCCAGACAATATTCACATAATCGTCGTTTTTAATATTGCGCTCGGCAAACGCCTTCTGGGCTAAAAATCGTGGGTCAGGCTTGCGCAAGACGGCATGGCCATATCCTGGGATAACTTTCCCTGCAGCGAGGGTTTCTTTTACATAATCTGAAATCTGTTCGTTGGTCGGTTTTTTTGTGCCCAGTTTTTCAACCATTTCCATGATCCACTTAAATACTTCCTGGTTGGCTAGGCCGTGCAATGGGCCTGCCAATGAACCCATCGACCCTGCAAATGAAAGATAGGGGTCGCTCAAAGTAGAACCAATAAGGTGCATGGTGTGCGCCGAAGCATTGCCACCTTCGTGGTCGGCATGAATGGTCATGTACAAACGCATCAAGTTCTTGAAAGAGGTTTTCTTTGATACGCCGAGCATGTGTGCAAAATTGGCAGCCCAGTCCAATCTGTTGCTCGGTTCGATATGGTCGCCGTTGTGGAAGCTACGCCGGTAAATGTATGCAGCTACCCGCGGCAGTTTGGCGATTAAGTCCATTGAGTCTTCATAAGCGGCATCCCAATAATCAGATTTGCTCATTCCTTCGGCATACCTCCGCGTAAAATGCGAGCCTGTCTGCATCGAGGAAATGGCTGTGATGAATTGGGTCATGGGGTGTGCATCGGTCGGGAATTGGTCGATGACTTTAAAGGTTTGCTCCGGGATGTCGCTTCGATTGCGCCATTCCTTGCTCAACCATTTCACCTCATCGTCAGTTGGGATGCTCCCTGTCAACATCAACCAGAATAGACCTTCGGGCAGTGGTTCGTCCCCTGTTCCAGTTGGCATTTTTTTTCGGAGCTGAGGGATCGAATAACCCCTGAACTGGATGCCCGTTTCAGCATCGAGCAGACTGGTTTCCCAGAACATCATAATCACGCCTCTCGCTCCTCCAAACACTTGTTTCAGGGATACCTCGCTCACCTTCTTGTCGCCATGTTCAGCAAGGATTTTTTTGATTTCTTTTTTTACAGAAATTGATTTTTTTAAGAATTTTTCTTTCAGTGGATCCATTTATATAATTCAATTTTAGCAGGTTAGAGTATGTTCTACAACTTCAACGATATAGGTGGGAAGAAGGTTGTCGAATTTGGGCTGCAAATGTAGATATTTGGAGATTAATTTTGATCCTAAAAACAAAAAAGCGGCGTGGAAGACCCACGCCGCTTTTTTGCACTGAAAATAGCTTGTTAAATTTTGGACAATGCCTCTTCCTCAAGCAGGGAAATTTTATAATTAATCTGTGAATCCGAAACCCCGTTGGTTTTCAATTCTTGGTAAAGTGCTGCTTTTTGTTTGCGGAATTCGACTTTGGATTGACGGTAAATGGTTTGCTGTTCTTTGTTCAAAAGTTTTTCCATCTCATAATCGTTGGCCATTGACAAAGCCCTTATTTTTTGGATATGCATGAGAATGTCGGTTTTCTTCAGACCTTCAATTTCCTCCATATTGCGGAATTTACGTTGTTGGACAACGAGCATATCTGCCTGTTGTTTTTCACTCAGGTTGTATTTTGCCGTGAGCTGATCCGTCAAAGATTGGGCATTTGTGGTTTCATCAGTTGATTGGGAGAAAGCCACCGCACCAAAAAGTAATAAGGCAAAAGATAAAATTGCGTTTTTCATAATTTTCAAAATTGTTTCAGATACATTTGCGACAAAGTTACGATTTGTCATCAAAGCGGTTTAGTCACCAGTCATATTTCACGCGAAAAGTAAGCTTTATGGCAAATATGTTATCGTGCGTGAGGAGTTTGAGTGCGTGAGTTTCTGAGTTCGTTAATTTTGATACATCCATCAGCTCAAAGACTTGGAAACTCAAACCCTCAGAAACTCAAAACACAACCCTTGTTAGTCGTACAAGAAAAACTAATCAGTATAGATGTGGTGAAGGAGCAGTTCCTCTGCCAGTTGGATGCCTGTAAAGGTGCGTGCTGTTGGGAAGGCGATTTTGGCGCGCCGTTGGAAAAGGAAGAGATGGAAACGCTCCAAAATATTTACAAAGACATTAAACCGTTTTTACGGAAAGAAGGTATAAAAGCGATCGAAGAGCAAGGCCTGTTCGTTTATTTTGAAGATGATGAAAGCTACGGCACCACTTTGATAAACAATGCGGACTGCGCTTACCTGACTTATGAAAAAAACGGAACAGCCAAATGCGGCATTGAAAAAGCATATGAAGCTGGTGCAACAGATTTCCAAAAACCCATCTCCTGTCACCTTTACCCGATTCGGGTCACCAAAAATGAAGACACGGGTTTTGAAGCACTCAACTACGACCGATGGGATATATGCAGCGCTGCCTGCTCCGCTGGCAAGAAAGCCAGTTTACCAGTTTATAAGTTTTTGAAAAATGCCATTGTGCGGAAATATGGCGAGGCGTTTTATGAGGAATTGGATGCACTGGCTGAGTGGGTGAGTAAATGAATATTCATGCGTCAGTAACAACCTCTAAGTAAAGGAAGAGGAAACAACTCACATCTCTTCCAATTTGAGCCAGATTTCCTTTTGCCCACACAGCCACTTGCTATGGTCGGTCTGTCCGTCAATGAGTTCTATCCTGTAAAACTTTTTGGATAGCCCGATTTCACGGAAGGTTCGCTTTAGCCGTTTGATGCGGCGCTTGTTGAGTCTGTGGCCAAGTTGCGGTATGCCGATCACCAAAACATGGCTTTTAAATTTGAGGATATTGACTGCGATCTCCTTGATGGCATAGCCCCTTTTATCATATAACTCACGACTGCTAAAAAGGAAACCCACCTTGTTGCAATTGTCAAAAACCAAATTGATTAGGTCTTCCTTATTATCGACTACCCGAAAATTGAGGTATTGAACCAGCAGGTCATCCACTGCCCAATGGACTTCTTCTTTTACATTTTTTGGCACGTTGTACTTTACAAAAGTATATTCAGGAATTGTCAATGAGGAGACATTTACAAGCGGTTCATTGGAGGCACAATCAATGGGGATTATGGGAGATGCGTCGTCCAACATCATGTTGCCGCGATAGGCTTTTGTTGTCCCTTGGGTGAAATGTACATCAAAACTTAACCAGCTGACATTGTCTTCAGGGGTGAACTGGAAAACGTACCTTACCCATTCTGAATTTTCAATAGGGGGTGAAACTGCGAGCAAAGATTTTTTGCCGCATGGACTGAGCCCTCCCCAAAGGCGCAGTACCAATGCCCCGTCATAATGGGTGATTTTTTCTGTTTCCGGATTGAAAATAAAATACTTCTCTGGTTTGCACAATGCAATGCTAAATGAATAGCACTGCCCTTTCTGCATAGGGCTTTGAAGTTGTTGCCCAATACTTTCGTAGGTTGCATTATTCTTCGTTAAAAGCCCCAAGAATGTGGCGCCCTGATGGGGTAGGACATCCAGTCCCACCGTGGTGTTTTCGAGCGGATGAATGTCGGGCGGACTTTCGTTGTTGAAAGCGCAATTTCTCCAGCCTCCGGGCACAGCAGCATATTGTGGGCTACCCTCAAAAGAGGGGTTGGTCAGGAAAATGGCCTCCTGGGAAATAACATAGTGCGAAAGGCAGAGTAAGATTAGGATGGGAGAGAGGTCTTTCATTGCCCGAATTTTTAATAAATAGTACAGGGAACAAATATAAAGATAATCGGGACAAGAAAAATTTATTGATTTTGCTTCGAAGGTTCCTTCCAAAAAAGGTGGGAATTCAATTCCCACTTTTTTGGAAGGAACCTTCGAAGTCGTACTTATTTCAACTTCAATAACTCTTGCTCTATCGCTTCCAACAGATCAGCAATGTTTTTGATATTCTGGCGATGAATTCTAACTGTTTCAAATTTAGCGCAGCGTACCTCAAAACTGGGTTAAACGTCAAACCCCTTCTCCAAATACACTTTCCCTAATCCCCTCCAAAACATGCTGGGCTGCTTTCAGGCTTTTTACATGTTCTTTAATAACGATAAGATGCCGGGGTGTCTGTTTGAAAGTAAGGCCAGCCGCTTTCCCGTTACTGGAAATGTACTGGAATACTTGAGTGAAGGCGTCGCTTTCAAAATAGGCCGACTGGGGGTTTTCGACAAAAAAACAGCGCAACTTATTGTTTTTCAGAATGATACGCTCAAATCCAAGTTCCTTGGCAGCCCATTGCAGGCGCACCCCATTGAAAAGTTCCACCACGGGTTTTGGTGTTTTGCCAAAACGGTCGCGCAACTGTGCTGCAAATTTTTCCAGTTCTTCTTCAGATGGTATTTTATTCAGGGAAGTGTAAAGGATTAACCGTTCATTTACCGAACTGACGTACTCGTTGGGCAAGTGCATCTCCACATCGGTATCGATGTTGACTTCTTTGACAAAGGTTTTTTTCTTGTCAATTTCTTCTTTAAAAATTTCTTTGAAATCTGTTTCCTTCAACTCCTCGATCGCTTCCTCCAAAATGCGCTGGAAAGTCTCGTAACCAATGTCGGCAATGAAGCCGCTCTGCTCTCCGCCCAACAGGTTGCCCGCACCGCGGATGTCGAGGTCGCGCATGGCAATGCTGAAGCCGCTCCCCAGTTCGCTGTGTTCCTCAATGGTTTTCAACCGCTTGCGTGCATCGGCTGTCTGCACCGAGATCGGTGGTGCAAACATGTAGCAATACGCTTTTTTATTCGACCGCCCGATCCGCCCCCGCAATTGGTGAAGGTCGCTCAGGCCAAACTGGTTGGCGTTGTTGATAATCATCGTGTTAGCATTCGGGATGTCTAGCCCCGTCTCGATGATATTGGTGCAGACCAGCACATCGTATTTCCTTTCAATAAAACCCATCAGCGTCCGCTCCAACTTGTCGCTTTCCAACTGTCCGTGTGCCATGGCAATGTCCACATCGGGGCAGAGCCGCTGTATCAAAGCAGCAATATCTGGCAGCGTTTTCACTCGGTTGTGGACAAAAAAGATTTGCCCGCCGCGGTGTATTTCCTTATAAATGGCATCCTTTATCAAGCCCTCGTTGAACACCCTGATTTCAGTATGGATGGGCTGGCGGTTGGGGGGCGGGGTGCGGATCACCGAAAGGTCGCGGGCAGCCATCAGCGAGAACTGGAGCGTGCGGGGGATTGGCGTGGCAGTCAGGGTGAGCGTGTCCACGTTTACTTTTAGGTTGCGGAGTTTTTCTTTTGCGGCTACGCCAAATTTCTGTTCTTCGTCAATAACGAGCAACCCAAGGTCTTTAAATCCGACATCTTTATTGAGCAGCGCATGTGTCCCTATCACGATATCCACTTTCCCCTCTTTCAGGTTTTGGTAAATCTCTTTTTTTTGTTTGGCCGTTTTAAAACGGTTGACATATTCAATATTTGGGCTGAAATCTTTGAGCCGGTCAGTAAAGGTCTTGTAATGCTGCAGTGCCAGGATCGTTGTTGGTACCAGGATGACCACTTGTTTCCCATCGGAAATAGCTTTGAATGCGCCCCGGATCGCCACCTCCGTTTTACCAAAGCCAACATCTCCGCAGATGAGCCGGTCCATTGGGTGGGGCTTCATCATATCTTCCTTCATGTCGATGGTCGCTTGCTCCTGGTCGGGGGTGTCCTCATAAATGAAAGAAGCCTCCAGTTCCGTCTGCAAATAATTGTCGGGCGGAAAGGCATGACCCTCCGAAGCCTTGCGCTTTGCATACAGTTTGATGAGTTCCTTGGCAATGTCCTTGACCTTCTTTTTGGTTTTCCTTTTGAGGGCTTGCCAGGCATCCGAACCAAGTTTGGAGAGAGATGGCACAGTGCCGTCCTTGCCGCTGTATTTTGAAATCTTGTTCAGCGAATTGATGCTCACGTACAGCACATCGTTGTTTTTGTAAAATATGCGGACCGACTCTTGCGTGTGGCCGTTCACCGTTATTTTTTCCAAACCAGAATACCGTCCCACCCCGTGATCAATGTGGACTACAAAGTCGCCCGACTGTAAATCCCGCAACATTTTCAGGTTGATGGCTTTGTCGGCAGTGAACCCTTGCCGCAGTCGGTAATGGTGGTGCCGTTGGAAAATCTGGTGGTCGGTATAGCAAGCTATTTTATGATCAATGTCGAGGAAGCCCTGATGGATGGCTTTCATCGCCGGCTCAAATTTTACGCCCCCCTCCCAGCCTCCCCCAAAGGGGGGTGAGCCAAACCCCTCCCCCTTTGGGGGAGGCTGGGAGGGGGCAATTGGGGAGGGCCGGGGAGGGGCTATGTCTTCAAAGATGTTGTGAAAACGCTCGATCTGTTTGGGGTTTTCTGTAAAAATGAAATTTTCAAACCCTGCCTTGGTATTGGCTCTTAGGTTGTCGATTAGCAGGGAGAAATTTTTGTTGAAGGCCGGTTGTTCCTTTCCGCTGAAAGTTACCGGCGTCCATGGTCCCCCGTCTGCTGCCTTCCCCAATAAAATCAGATTGAATTTTTCCAGGTCGGCAGCTACCTCATCTGGCTTGATGAATGCCCGGTCACGGAAGACTTCCCCCAACTCCGATTCATCCATTAGTGGCAGGTTCTTGGCAAACTCTTCTGCCTTATCAAAACACAATTGCAATTTCTCCAGCACCATCTGTTTGTCCTGCACCCAAACTGCCGTGTTTTCGCCCAAAACACTCAACATAGACACCTTCTGCGAGCGGTCGAATTTGGTATTGATATTCGGCACAATCGAAACTTTGGCAATGTTCCGCACTGACAACTGTGTCAGCGGATCGAACGTGCGGATGCTCTCTACCTCTACATCGAACAGCTCGATCCGGTAAGGGTAGTCATTGCCATAAGAGAAAATATCGATGATGGCTCCCCGTATGGAAAACTGCCCCGGTTCGTACACAAACTCCTCCCGCTTGAAGCCATACTCAACCAATATCTCTATAAGGAAATCCACGTCCAGGTCTTCACCTTTCTTGATTTCGATCCTGTTTTCTTCAAGCACTTTTGGTGCAACCACCTTCTCGAACAAAGCTTCGGGGTAGGTAATGATGATCTCAGGGCTGCCTCCAGAAGTAGTTATTTTATTGATGGTTTCCGTTCGTTCGAGTACATTCTCCGTGCGGAGTTCCTCAAAATACATAGGCCGTTTGAACGAATCCGGAAAAAACCGAACGGTCTTGTTTTCCAGCAAATTGGTCAGGTTGTTTTGCAGGTAAGCGGCTTCCTCTTTGTCGTTGGCGATCCATAAATGTGGACGGGGAGAAGCGAGGTAAGTTCCGGCCAGGACAAAGGCATCCTGCGCACCTGCCATTCCTTTAATCTGTAAACGGGCAGGTGTTGGGGCGTCGAGGGCGCTGATGAGCTTGGCGGTACGGGAATCGTCCCGGTACAGGCCAATGATGCGGTCAATGTTTTTCACAGGGCGGCAAAGGTAAGGGATGGGGAACGGGGAGGGTAGGGGGTAAATGGATTTTTTTGCTGCTGCGTGGTGGGGTTGCATGTCGAAATGACAGGACTGGTATTGTAGATGATGGTGTTAAAGGTGGACTTGAAGCCGTTGGTCAAGGAATTGTACATCTTTGTGAGCGTAGCTGCTGGCATTGTGCTACCAAAAAGCTTCAATTCTTCCAGCATAATAATTGCCCTGTTAGTTAAGAATCATGAATATATTATAATATTTTTGCGTAGAACGCGATCAAATTGGTTGAGAGTGTATTAGCTGAATTTATCAAGAGGAATAGATAATTGGCAGACGAGCTTGGAGAAAATCATGCGGCAGTTTCTCAATGGTACAATGATGTGCGACTTCTTTTTCTTGAAATAATCATTGAAATATCTTTAGCCTTGGATGCCGATATCCGACAATTTTTAAACTCTAATAAAGAATGAAAGATAGTACGTATATTGACTTATTTGCAGGGTGTGGAGGCCTTTCGTTGGGATTAAATCAATCCGGATGGAAAGGTCTGTTTGCTATTGAGAAAAGTCCATTTGCTTTCTCAACATTGAAGTATAACCTAATAAACCAATTAAATCATTTCAACTGGCCTGATTGGTTAGAACAAAAAGAACATGACATAAATGAGATATTAAAAAACTACACTGATGAGTTGTTTGCGATGAGAGGTAAAGTTGATTTAATTGCTGGCGGGCCTCCATGCCAAGGGTTTTCAACAGCTGGAAGAAGAGTTGAAAAAGATCACAGAAATGAATTGATTTATTCCTACATCAAATTTATACGAGTTGTTCAGCCGAAAATTATTTTTTTTGAAAACGTAAAAGGGTTCACCCAAAGATTTAAGAAAAACAGAACCAAGGGTACAAAATATTCTGAATTAGTTGAGAAAGCATTAAAAAGATCAGGGAAAAACTTCATTGGATATAATGTATTCGGAGCATTGATAAATTTTGCTGAATATGGCATCCCGCAAAAACGAACTCGTTTTATTTTGGTTGGCATCAGAAAGGATTTAGACAGCGACCAAAAAAATACACCAAACGACTTTTTCAAATCATTAGCAAAAAATAAATCGGATTTTCTAATAAATAAAGGTCTTGGACTAAGCCACAACTTAAAGGATGCAATTTCAGATTTACTACTCGCAAACGGGTCTGTTGATAGTCCGGATACTAAAGGGTTTCAGTCTGCGTACTATGGAAAACCTGAAAGTCTATATCAGAGCGTTCTTCGAAAAGATGTTGCGAAATTAATTCCGGATAGTCACAGGTTTACTAATCATGGAATCGACACCGTTGATATGTTTAATGTTTTACTTTCTAATGCGCCAAGAGGAAAACGAATTGAAGGAGAAACAAAGAAGAAATTCAATCTAAAGAAAAGAGGCCTTACAGTTTTAAGTAGCCAAGATCAGGCGCCTACCTTAACATCTCATCCAGACGATTATGTCCACTATTCCGAACCAAGAATTCTTACAGTTCGGGAATATGCACGAATTCAATCATTTCCAGACTGGTTCGAATTCAAAGAAAAATATACCACTGGTGGGAAATTGAGAAGAATTGAAGTACCCAGGTATACCCAAATTGGAAATGCTATACCCCCGTTATTTGGGGAACAGGCAGGGTTAGCATTAAAAAGTATAATAAATGGCTAACTCCGAAACTTTTAAAATTAGTGCAGCACTTAAAGACCTCATAGGTAAAGAGCTTATTACAGATGAGTTTGTTGCGGTTTTTGAGTTGGTAAAGAATTCATTTGATGCCAATGCCGCTAAGGTTGATATACAATTTGAAAACAACCATGACCGTGATTTATCCAAAATCATTATTACCGATAATGGTAAAGGGATGAATTATGATGACCTTAAAGGCAAATGGCTCTTTGTAGCTTATTCGGCAAAGAAATTGGGAAAAGAAAACGAAGATTACCGAGACAAAATCAAAGTTAAAAGAGTATTTGCAGGTGCTAAGGGAGTTGGCAGGTTTTCTTGTGATAGACTTGGGAGGTATCTGAATTTAATTACTGTCAAAGATGAAAGTAAACCAAAGATCGAGAATTTAAAGGTCAATTGGGAGGACTTTGAAAATGCTGATGAAGAAGAATTTGTCAACATTAAAGTTACTCATGATGAATTGGTCAAGAATAATTTTAAGTATAAGCACGGAACGTCTCTCGAAATATCTGGTCTAAGAGATGATTGGGACAGGAATAGAATCTTGAATCTCAAAAGGTCTCTGGTGAAATTGATAAACCCCAACCAAGAAAATGATAGTGAAAACTTCTCAATAGAAGTAATAGCCAAAGATGAATTGGCTATTGATAAAACTCCAAATAAAAAAGGAAAGGTAAGAAGTATATGGGAAGTTGTTAACGGAAAAATAAAAAACTCGATTTTTGAGACGCTTGAAATCAAGACATCCAATATCTTGGTTGATATATCTGCTGATGGCAAGTACATTGAAACCACGCTTCAAGATAGAGGCGATATCATCTACTATTTGAAGGAAAAAAATCCATTCGAAAACCTTCATGATATTAAGGTCTATCTCTTTCAATTAAATCACAAGGCTAAACTTAATTTTACTAAAATAATGGGGCTTAGTTCTGCTGAATATGGATCAATATTTATGTATAAGAATGGGTTTAGAGTTTATCCATTTGGCGAACAAGACGAAGATATACTGGCCATAAACAGACGAAAACAACAAGGTTATAATCGATTCTTTGGCACAAGGGATTTAATCGGAAGAATTGAAATTACTGGAGTACAATCTGAATTGAGAGAAACTACAAGTAGAGATGGCGGATTGGTTAAAACTGATACATATTTCGAGTTAGTCGATTTTTTCTATAATTATGTTTTAAAGCGTCTTGAAAATTATGTTATAAATGTAATTCGATGGGGAGATGAAAAATTGAGTAGAGAAACAGGAGAGCTTTTACCTGGACTCTGGCCTAAAGATGTCAAAATTGAAATACTCGAGATAATTGCTGGATTCATAAACTCAAAGAACATTCTCGATATTCAATACGATAAAGACTTTCTTGAAATCATTGTAGAAAAGCAGAATAAGAGCGTTGACAAAATCATTAAAAACATTTCAAAGGTTGCTGAAAAGTCAGGAAATCCTGAATTGATCAAAGAAGCAAAGATAATTGAAAAAGCTATCAAGGAATCTAAAGCTGATGTTGAAAAAGCAACAGTTAAAGCTGCGGAAGAAGAAAATCGCAGAAAAGATTCAGAGGAAAAATTAGGTTACATTATTGGACAAAATAATTTCTTGAAAGAAGAAATTGGGGATGACACAAAGAACCTTGAAAGTATTCTTCATCACATTGGCTTGACGACCAATTTCATTCGGATGGACATAGAAAATTTGGTTAAAGCTATTAAAAAGGATGAAAGCAAAGAAAAGATACTGCAAATAATAAAAAGAATAAGTTCAGAAAACCTAAAAGTTACCTCCTTTGCTAAGTACTTCAAGAAAGTCAATTTTAATGTTTATTCTAATAAGGTAAATAAGGATGTTGTTTCTTTTATCAATGAGTATATAGAAAATGTTTACCGGAAAAGAGAAGATCTAATTAATAATAGAGAGCTTCTTAGTGTATCTTTTGACACTCCAAAAGACGCCAACCTGATTTTAAAATTTAATCCTATAGATCTTATTATTGTTATTGACAATTTGACTAATAACTCTTTGAAAAATGGTGCTAAGAGTATAGATATTTCATGGAGGGTTGTTGGGAAAGACACCATAATCCTTTCATTTTCAGATGACGGAAAAGGAATAAAAGATAGTATTCGAGAAAATATATTTGACTTTGGATTTACCACCACCAAAGGTTCAGGTTTAGGCTTATATCACATTAGAGACATCTTGGAAAAAATGAATTGCTCTATTAAAGTAAATAACAACATAAAGCCTGGAGTGGAATTTTTAATAACCTTCAAAAAATAAAATGCAACTACATTACAACATTCTTTGGATAGACAACGATTTGCCTGAGTACGAAGAAAGAGGGGCTGTTACAGGGCTAAATGAATTTTTAATTGGCCTTGGCTTCGAACCTTATATCGTTTCACTCTATGACGAATCAGAACTTGACGATCACTTGAAAGAGACGAAGTTCGACTTAATCATATCTGATTATCAGTTGGATGATATTACAGGAGATAAGATTATTGAAAATATACGTAATCAAAATATTATGACCGAGATTTTGTTTTATTCTGCTAAAACAAATTTTAGAGACGATTCGGAAGTTCAGAATACCCTTAAATTAATTGATCGTATTTCTTTTCATTATGGGCGAGATTCCCTACTTGACCGAATAGAAAAACTAATTGAACTCACTCTTGATAAGCTTCTTGACCTAAATGCAACAAGGGGATTAATCACTTCTGCTACTAGTGAATTAGATGTAACAATTGAAGATTTAACTATCTATTTACTTTTTACAGAGCTTGAAAAATCAGAAAACGAGCTTGAAGCAATTATTGAAGAATATGTCACTGACTTTTTGGATGGGAGTTCAAAGAGTTTTAGAAATAAATACGCAGATATCGGATTTGAGAATGCATTTAGTTTCATTGAAGCAAATAGGAAATGGAAAATTTTCAGAAAGACCTTAAAAGAATATAAAGATATCAATGGCAACAGTCCAGAAATCGTAGATTTTCTACAAAATAATAAGACCTATTATACTGATGTTATTGACATCCGGAACAAATTTGCCCATGCAAAAGCAGAGGAAAAGGATGGGAAAATTGTTCTCAAAGGTCAGTATGGAAAAGATGATTTTGAATTTGACAAAGATTCATGTATTGACATTCGAAAAAATATAATCCAACATAAGAATAACTTTGAAGCTATAAAGGAGCATTTAGGTATATGAAGACGTTCCTCCGCTGTCATTCCTATTGGCAAGTCGCAAAAGTCTACCATTAATCCCAAAAATTGCAATGGGCAATAGTAGTATGCACTTTGACAAAATGAAAATTTACTTACTGCCAATGAAAGCTTAGATTTCGATATGCTGTATATCCTTTGGTGAAAATATCGATTGCCTACAAGATATAAACTGATATCGATTGACCATTGTGATCCTTGATGTTCTGAGGAGTGGTATTAAAAGATTGAGGAATTGATACTCGAATATTTAAAGTAAATGTCCATACCTAAAGCAAAGGCAATGCCTGTCGGGTAGGAGAAGAATTTATTCCTAAATTAATCGTATCCCCCCCAATCTCCCCCAAGTGTTCCCGCCCGGATACTTCCCTTCATAAACTTCCCATATATTTCCGCCTTTTATAAAATATACTTTTGAGCATGAAAAAGTACTTAGTCATTTTATCAGGGCTTGTCGTTTTGATTCCCTTGCAGGCCATTGCACACGGTGGGCATGGCACGGGGTTTATGGCTGGACTGACCCATCCGGTTTTTGGAGTGGACCATGCCGTTGCCATTATTGGTGCTGGCGTTCTGGGCTTTACTATGTTAAGGGAAAAACAATGGCTGCCGTCGCTGGCCTTTGTGCTGGCTATGGTCGTTGGAGCGTTGTTGGGGATCAATGCGGAAGCATTTGGCATATCGGAATGGGTGATCGTTTTATCTGTTTTGGTCACTGGGCTGTTGATTGCTTTTGAAGTGCAAATGCCTCCGATGATTTATGCGCTTTTATTTGCCTTGTTCGGCTTTTTTCATGGCCATGCACATGGTACGGAAATGCCAGAACATTCTAATGTGCCATTGTTTATTTTAGGTTTTGTGGTGGGAGTGGGGTTGCTTTCTATAATAGGATGGGGTGTGACGAGGTTGATTAAAGAACCTGTACATATTAGGCTCCTCGGTGCTTTTGTGGCGGGCATGGGGTTGATGATGTTGTTGGGTTGAAGTTCTTATTCTGTGAATATGTCTAATTTCAGAGACTCCTGTTATTTCAATAATTCCCTATGCTCAATTGCCCATTTTAGGAGCCCATTTTGTTCCCCGGTCAATTCCAGTTTCTTGCTAATATTACTGCGGTGATTCGACACTGTTTTCGGACTTATAAAAAGCATGTCTGCTATTTCTGCTGATGTTTTTTGTTTTGCAATTAATTTTAAAATATTTACTTCATGGTCGGAAAGATTGCTTAAAACATTGTCTTTTGAATTATTATTGGCAATTAAATAATGAGTTAGACTGGGATTTACATATGATTGTCCACGATGAACAGTTCGGATACAATCAAGGATTTCTTTTTCACTGCTTTCTTTTAGTAAATAACCTTTGATGCCCATCCTTATCGCATTATGTAAAAACGTTTCATCCTTAAAAAGAGTCAGCAAAACAAAAACAGTTTTTATGCCTTCTTCTAAAAGCGTCTTGGCGACTTCCAGTCCCGAATGATGCGGCATTTCAATATCCAGCAGCGCCACATCGGGTTGGATGGCTCGGATTTTTTGCAAGGCTTCCTTGCCATTTTCTGCGCTCCCGGCCCACTCCATATCTTCTGATTCTATCAAAAGGTCTGTTATCCCTTTTCGGAGTATGGGGTGGTCGTCTGCATTAAAAACACGTATGGGCATTTTGCGATTTATTATTAATTATTTATCGGAATTCTAATTTCTATAATCGTTCCATTAGGAACATTTCGTTCAATCTTTAATTTACCGCCAATAGCAGAAACCCTTTCATGCATAGTCCGAAGACCAAGGCTTTTGGATTTTATTATGGTCAATTCATGATCAAATCCTTTTCCATTATCCTGGATTTTGATGATAATTTCCTTGGGGGCAGATTGGATGCGGACTTTAGCTGCGGTGGCATTTGCATGTTTGACGATATTGCTTAAAGATTCCTGAATAGTCCTGTAAATATTGATCTCCTCTTTATCTGAAAATAGGTTATCAATATTATCTATCTCTTTAGTAATGAATAATTCGGTGGAATTTTCTACCTTATGGATGGCTTCATCAATAGCTGCGGTAAGTCCGAATTTTTCCAATTGAAAGGGGTGCAGATCTCTGGATATCGATCGAACTTCTTCCAGCGTCTCAGTAATCATTTTTTGATTTTCTATTGTTGTGTGTTGTGTAGCCTCCATTTGTTTTTTTATAAGAAGCAGTGATTGCCCAACACCATCATGCAGGTCCCGGGCAATGCGTTTCCGTTCTTCTTCCTGCGCAAAGATCAATGCCTCCGCGAAGGCCTTTTTATCATTTCGCTCTTTCTGGGTTTTATTTAATTGAAATCCAAAAAATCCCAATATACTCAAAAGTGAAACACCCCCAATAACATAATTTCTTTGTTTCTCAATTTTTGCTTTCGCAGTCTCCAGTCCGAGTATGTCGTTCTCTTGCTCCAGGATCTGCTTTGCTTTTTGAATATTTTGAAATTTAGCATCGGCTTCCGCGATTATTTTCGTTTTTTCTAAATCAGCCGTTTTCTTTAAATAGCTGTCGTATTTTTTTAAATGAAACATTGCCTTTTGGTGATGTCCTAAATCAGTATAAATTAGGCTTAGAACATTATTGGCCTGTCCGACATCTTCCGCAGTTCCGTTTTCTTCTGCCATTTTTAGGCTTATTGTCGCATAAGTCAAAGCGGAATTCGGCTGCCCTAAACTTAAATACAAATTTGCCAGATTAATTTTGCTTTCACTGATTAAATTGGGTCTGCCATATTCCTGTGTCACGATTTCAGCCTCTTTTCCCAGCCTTAACGCCATATCCAATTCTTCAGTTGAAATATAGTTTTTCACCAAAGCATTCAGCGCATTTGCTATGTTGTTTTTATCGTTGGATTTTCTTGCAATTGTGAGTGTTTGTTGATAGTTGTCGGTTGATTTGACTATGAAAAAATTCAAACTATCCAATAAGACCTGACGATTTATGGTTGCAGTGTCAGCTTTTTTCCGATATTTTTCAGCTATTTGTGAATAAATACTTCCCATTGCAGACATGGCAATTGACCTTAATCGGTCATTGTCTGAGGCTTCTGCGATATCAACAGTTTTAGCCGTGTATTCTGCCGATTTTTCCAGTAAAGAAAGATTGAAATAAAGTCCTGCTATTTGGTAGTTTGCATCAAACTGGGAAATGGTATCCTCCAAAATTTGCCAAGCCTCAATTGCACTTAAAAAATAATTGATCGCAGTATCATATCTATCTCTTTTGGCATCCATCCTACCCAATTGATTATTTATATTGGCAACTAGCCTGTATTCACCTATTTTTTCACCAATTGCTTTTGACTGCTTAAATACCTTTTCTGCTTTTTCGTAATCCCCCGTATTGCCGATACAAACGCCATAAAGGAAAAGAGCTTTTCCATAAGAAAATTCGTCCGATCCATTTTCCGTTAATGCTACTGCTTTTTCTGAAATGAGGAAGGAAGTATCCTGATTGATTCGTAAATAAGCATTCCACAATTTAACCCCACTCTTTATATCATCGGAAGTAGGATTGGTGAGTCCCATAAACCATTCAAAATTTTCAGGTGTTGGTTTCCAATTAGAAGGGTCAGGTTGCGCATAAGCTGAAACAGTAAAAAGCAAACACAATAGGGTAAGCCTCATGATGATAATTTGTTTTTTAACTATAAACATAACATCTGTAAGGTACAAATAATTATTGGAAACCTATTCTTTGACCATTACTTAGCCTATTGGTCATTTTGACTTAAAAAAAAGTGATAGTTACATAACTATCACTCCTGATAAACTAATCTTAAATTATGAATTAAGTGACAAAGGTTAATTATTTGGGTAAATTTGAGGGTAAGATTTTTTTGATAGTTTTTTTGAAAAAATCAGTGCATAGCCAAGTTACGGACTTATTTTTTCGAGGAAAATAGCGGAAAAAGATATTCTCAAAATACCCAAATAATTAGGCTTAGTTACTTAATTACTAATCGAAAATTTGATAGGCACATGAACTTTATTCGCGCCTTCATATTTTTTCTCCTTTATATTAATGGAATTGATGGATTCCATAGTATTCACAATTGCAGCATCAAATGCAGGGGAAATACTTCTTACGATTTTTGATTCCTGTATCTTTCCATTGTCAGATATTGTCACTTCTAATACTGCAGTGCCTTCGATACCATATTCGAACATTACATCCGGATATTGAATGTTTTTGGCTATGTGTTTTCTTAACTGTGCAATTGCGGATTGACTATGTTCAAACGAATAGTTGTGAGCACCGGAGTCGTTCAGTGAAACCGTAATGGCTTCGCTTTCTGCTATGGGGGCATCATTTGCAGTTTGGGCATAACCTAGGTTTGATATTGCGAAACAGACCGTAATGATGAAGATGGATTTCATGATTAATGATTTTGTAAAGTAATGATGAGAGCGTAAATTGGTGAATTCATTCCCTCATCATTACTAAGGGCAAACACGCCAAAATCATAGGATTTTGATATTAGTTCTTCACAAAATGAATTTATGAAGAATTAATATTTGGAAGATAAGGAATGAGGTTTAAATAAAGGGTACAATTAGGCAAAAAGATAAAGCATAGTTGTGCATTTTATTTAGAAATCATTCCTAAACATTCTTGACAATGTTTTGAGGTGTTAGCTCTTTGTTGATTATTATGATGCAAAGGTATTCTGCTTAAACATGCCCCGGAATAGGGTCTTGGGAGGAATCTGTTAGGGTCTGGGCCCTATCTGTTCTTGGACATACCAGGTTTCATTCAACTCCTAATTGGGTAAATGCACAACTCCTATTTCGGTGCAGCAGGATCGTTATATTTCTTTTAAGGGAGTTGGAAATAAATAAGATACCCAAATTTGACGCCGCTATTTTTTTCTCAGGCAAGGCGCAAAAGAGGAGCATAGCAGGGCTACGTGACGATTTTTGCAACATAGCATGAGGGAAAAAGAGCAAGTCAAATTTGGGTAGGTTATTTATTTCCAGTTCCCTAAAGCTGTAAATTGGCCGCCCGTCCTTAAATATAACAAGCAGCTATATGGCAGTCTATACACAACTCAGTAAATCCGAATTAATTAAATTGGCTTCTAAGTTCGGATTGAAAATGCACGACTTCAAACCTGTAAAGGGCGGTGCGTGCAATTCTAATTATATTCTAGAAACCGACTGTGGGCGTCACATGCTCACCATCGTGGAGGAAAGGACGGAGGAGGAGACTGCGGTATTGGCGAAATTATTATTGTGGTTGAAAAAAAATAAATATCCGACTACCAGATTGCGTAAAACAAAGAATGGAATAAATTACGAGACCTATTCGGGCAAAGCTATTTTAGTCAAAAAATACCTAAAAGGAAAAGTGTATGACGTTTTAAATGCAGAGCAAATAAAACAGGTTGGAAAATATTTAGGCCATTTACATTCAGTACCTCTTCCTGATTTTCTTTTTGATTCTCATTATTATGAAAGACCTATTTTTTTATCGGTCATTGGAAAAGGAATAGACTTGGAATATGAAAATTGGTTAAAAAACCGACTGAAATATTTTGACAAATTCTTGCCGAGAAATATGCCAAGAGGATTAGTGCATGGCGATGTATTTGGTGATAATGTATTATTTGGAAAAAAGAAATTAAAAGCCATTATTGATTTTGAGGAAGCTTGTGATTATTTTCTAATATTTGATATTGGAATGACTATGATAGGCTTATGTATGGATGGTTTAGAAATAATTCCTGACAAAGCACGAGCCTTGATAAAAGGGTATCAAAAAATAAGACCAATAAAAAAAGAGGAGATGGTTTGTTTACAATTATTCATGGAATATGCCGCAGTACGTACATCCAGCTGGCGGATTTGGAAATACCATATAGATGCACCAAATCCCGAAAGAAAAAACAAACACCGGGAAATGATGGCCATTGCAGAAGCGGTAAGAGGTATGACAAAAAAAGAATTCCTTAAAACTGTTTTTAATCAAAGCCGGGTTTAATTCCCCGACGCTCTGCGTCGAAGAAACTACAAAACCGATTTGATACCCCGATGGCTCTGCCTCGGGGTAGTTCATTTTTTGATTAATTTATTTTAAACCAAAAACCAAAAACCAAATCACCTCCTTTCGCATATCTGTGAAATAATGATCTCGCCATGATGCCGGGTATTTTCAATGAATAATTTACTAGTATGCAAGCCTGCCTGAATAACCCCCGCCAAATATACATTTGGCAAATTCGACTCAAATGTATCTGGGCTCATTGCTGGGTGACGGAATTCGTCGTCTTTTATTTCTATACCAATTTTTTCTAAAAAAGCATAATCCGGTAAATAGCCTATCATGGCAAGGACAAAATCATTTTCCAAAACAACTTCACCATCTGGTGTATTTAAAATGACTTCTTTTGGTTTGATTTCTTTTACCATAGTATTGAAATATGCTTTGATACTTCCTTCCTTTATCCGATTTTCAATATTTGGCCTGATCCAGTATTTCACCTTTTCATAGATATGGTCTTCCCGGATGGCCATGGTCACTTTGGCACCTTTGTAATAAGTTTCCAAAGCAACATCGCAGGCTGAGTTTGCCGCTCCTACCACCAAGACTTTTTGACCAACATAATGATGTGCATCATCGTAAAAATGCTTGACATTGGGAAGGTCTTCTCCCGGCACATTCATCAACCTTGGTGTGTCATAAAACCCCGTGGCTACGATGACAGCTTGGGAAACGTAATTATTTTTTGATGTTTTTACTACATATAACCCGTCGGCTTGGCACTGCATATTTATGACTTCCTCATATAGGTTTACCTTTAATTTCCAGCTTTCGTATATCCTCCTGTAATATTCCAAAGCTTCCCGCCGGGTTGGTTTGTCAACATGCGAAATGAATGGCACATCGCCGATTTCCAGTTTTTGGGAAGTGGAGAAAAAGGTCATGTTTGCTGGGAAATTAAAAATGGAATTCACCAAAAGGCCTCTTTCCAATACAATGTAATTTAGCTTGTGTTTCCTCGCTTCGATGGCACAGGCGAGGCCAGCGGGGCCACCACCGATGATAACGAGATCATGCGTTTGTGAAGTTATCATTAAAGTTTATTTGTCTGGGTGCAATATTAAGTGGTTGAGACTAATGTTTTGTTTACCAAAGAGGGAAATATATTTCAGTGGGTAAAGATCATATTAGTTTTCTCATTTCCTATATTAAAAACAAACTTGTAATTTGAGCGAAATTTTTTGTATGGAAAAGAAACCAATCGAGTATTGCCGGAACTGCCAGGAGGAACTCCCTGGAAATGCTTCGTTCTGCCCAAAATGTAGCCAGAAAAGTACAGATGGGCGCCTCACTTTTGGTGATCTTATTTCTCAATCTTTATCTGATCTGTTAGATTTTGATGGACGTATTTTTCAGACGCTTGGCGCACTCGGGGTACCTGGAAAGTTGACCAAAAACTTTTTTGAAGGAAAACAAGTCCGGTATTACCATCCTGTTCGGCTGTTTATTTTATCTACTGCTTTATTTATTGGTTTGCTCTCGCTGGCTATCTCGAAGTCAAATGTTACAGACTTGGATAATATCTGGAAAAATAGGGAGAAATATCACGAAAAAAAGAGGGTACTGGCAGATTTAGATACTTTGTGTCTACAATTGACAGAAGAATATTCCACTCAAGAATTGCCTGAGATATTTGATTCTTTATCAATCCGATTATCTAATAAGTATCAAATGGGTCGATCGGACAGCGTCGAACTTACTCAGGTTATAAGTTTTAATGGTGATGATAATTCCAGCAAAAGCGTTGCCGTTGATGACCTTGTTGAAATGAGTGAAACTGATTTGGCAGATAAATATGGTGTAAAGGATTTTGGGCAAAGGCTTATTTTTCTACAGGTTGTCCGAATTCAAAAAAGTGCAAGCGGATTCTTGTTTTTTATGCTTAGCAATATACTGTGGTTGGTCTTGATTATGATGCCGATGATGGCTATTATCCTAAAAATGCTGTATTTCAAAAAATCTTACTTGTTTATTGAACATCTGATATTTTTGATGCATACGCATACTTTTATCTTTTTATTATACGGGATACTTCTACTGTTAGGGAAATGGATGGGTTACACTATTTTGAGTTGGGGTTTGATATTAATAGTATTTTACCTGATTAAAGCGATTAAGACATTTTATGAACAAAAATGGTGGGTTACGTTGGTTAAATTTTTTACCGCAACCTTTTTATATTTCCTAGTTTTTATATTCTCAGCATTTTTTGTGACTTTGGTTAGTATGCTGTTATTTTGATATTGAACTGTTCCATAGGGCTTGCGTAAGCCCAAAGCAACAATACAAATTGCCAGACGTTTTCATTTGGCCGCCAAAAAATTAGTTACCTTGCATCTCTTGTACAAATTTCAATGTTAATGTTGACCAATAAGATATTCCGCACTTTTGTCATTTTGTTAATCATTATCGCAAATATAGGTTGCGACCAGATTTCCAAATCCATTGTCCGTGAAACGGTGGATGAACGGGAATGGATAGAGGTCTTTCAAGATAATTTGATTTTGACCAATGTGGAAAACCCAGGTGCTTTTTTCGGGTGGTTATCTGACTTGCCCCCTGTTTCCAAAAGTGTACTTTTGGCCTTGTTGCCTTCCTTGGCCATCTTATCAATTCTTTATGTAGTCCTGACGAGAATGAATTTGACGAGAGGTACAGTGGTAGGTTTGAGTTTCATTGTTGGAGGTGGCATCGGAAATATTTTTGACAGGATTGTCTACGGCTCAGTCACTGATTTCCTGCACATTGATCTTGGTATTTTCCGAACGGGAATCTTCAATATGGCAGATGTTTCCATTATGGTGGGTATGGGTTTTGTGCTGTGGGACATGGTCATTAACAATAAGAGAGAGGGGTTAGGAGTCGTTGATGAAATCTCCTAAACTTTTCTTAAACTGTCTTTGCCCGAACTTCTTTTTCATCATTCCAATTATTTTCAACCCAATTCCTGTTGCGCTGTTCTTTTTGAAATTAACTCTCTCTACCGTACACTTTTTATTTTGACCTCTCTGGGGTCAGTTTAAAAAAGTGTATGGTAGAGAAAATTAACTAACAAATAAAGCCATTTTCATTATGACGAAATTGAGTATTTTGCCGATCATGGTTTTGGGCCTTGCATTTGTCTCATGTGCCCAGACCAACGGCCAACAAGTTTCCAAACAAAACAAAGAAAAAGGAATTATCATGCAAAAAGAAGGATTGTCCACTGCCACTTTTGGTGCAGGTTGTTTTTGGTGTGTCGAAGCCATTTTTCAAGACGTGAGAGGCGTTCACGAAGTGGAATCTGGTTATTCTGGCGGCCAGGTCAAAAACCCTACATATCGAGAGATTTGTAACGGGACAACTGGCCATGCGGAAGTTTTGCAATTACATTTTGATCCAACAGTGGTTGCCTATGAGGATTTGGTCAAAGTATTGTTTGCGACCCACGACCCAACCACCTTGAACCAGCAAGGTGCTGATCGAGGCACACAGTACCGTTCTGCCATTTTTTATCACGATGAACAGCAAAAAGCCATTGCTGAACGTATTAAACAAGAATTCGCCCCAACGCTTTGGGATGATCCGATCGTCACGGAAGTCAGTGCTTTTGACGTGTTTTACCCAGCAGAGAAATACCATCAGAATTATTATAATGACAACCCAAATCAAGGTTATTGCCGCATTGTCATAAATCCTAAAGTGGACAAATTTCGCAAAGAATTTGCGCATATGCTAAAGGAGGATAATGATTGAATGTGAGAATGATTGAATGAGGGGAGCGAGACCGGCTCTTTCATGAGGCTCAGATTGAGAATGACTTTTTACTTTTTACTTTAAACTTTTTACTTCCAAACATGCGAGGAAAAGCAAAAGATAACTGGAATGCGCTTACACCTGAGGAAGAAAAGGTGATTGCTAACAAGGGCACAGAGCGACCATTTGTTGGCGAATACGATAAGCATTTTTCAGGCGGGACATACATCTGTCGTCGGTGCGATACGCCACTTTACCGATCTGAGGATAAGTTTAATTCTGGATGCGGGTGGCCTGCTTTTGACGATGAAATACCTGGTGCCGTGCGCAAAGAAACGGACGTTGATGGACGCCGAACCGAGATACTTTGTGCCAACTGCGATGGCCATTTGGGGCATGTGTTTGTTGGCGAACGATTGACGGAAAAGAATACGAGGCATTGTGTCAATTCCCTTTCCATGAAATTCGTGGCTACCAATTAGTGACATGATCGAAATTGCTCCGTCGAAAGCGCAATCCTGTTTTACAGGGTTGCGCTTTTTTTATTTAACTTTCCAGCGTTTGAAATAAGTAGTCGAGATTAAATAATTTCCGAATTTTAGCGAGTTGATCTTTTCGTATAGCAAGGCAAAAAAAGTGAGCATAGCCTGGCTACGTGAACTTTTTATTAACGCAGCTATATGGAAAAAGCAGCCGATAAAAACGGA
>JAJCYI010000011.1 GCA_029263015.1 Saprospiraceae bacterium
GGAAAACCAACTTCCGCAAGCGGTTAACAATCAGTATTTTACGCATTAAAGATACGAAATTGTTTTCTTTTTTTACCTACAAAGCACCCTCTAATTATCTCATTATCTGTAACTTATGGCTTTTCGGTCAGATACTAACTATGGAGCGTATTCGGTCTCTATCTTTTTATCAAAAAAGTCATTTCTCGAAAAGAGAATATTTTATCAAGACAAAAAAATGGGATTAATATTTACAAAAAAAATTTGGTTCTTTGACAAATCCCGTGGAAACCCTCAAACCAAATGGTAAAAGGAAGCCAAAAGGTGACACCTTTTGGAAAGGTGTCACCTTTCACCCGCTATGAAAACTAAAATCACGGGATTTGTCAAAGTACCAAAAATTTAAACCATGTCCATTCTTCTTTTATCAATGACCGATAAGGTTCTCTAATCTCATATCTTTAACTGAAGCAAAGCAATTGTCTCTACATGATGAGTATGCGGAAACATGTCCACTGGCTGAATTTTCAAGAGATCGTATTTTACATTTAACAAACTTAAATCCCTAGCTTGCGTGGCTGGGTTGCAACTTACATAAACTATTTTGGGAGCTTCTAACTCTAAGAACATTTCCACAACTTTACTATGCATGCCGACTCGGGGAGGATCGGTTATCACCAAGTCTGGTTTACCATGGGTTTCAACAAACTCCTTTGTCAATAAATCCTTGACATCGCCTGCGTAGAACGTACAATTCGTAGTGCCGTTCATTCGTGCATTCTCTTCTGCGTCAATTATGGCTTCTGGAATTTCTTCGATTCCAACGACATGCTTACAGTATTTGGCAACAAAAAGGGCTATACTTCCAACTCCAGTATATAGGTCATAAACATTTTCATCACCTTTCAGGTCTGCAAACTCCACAACCTTATCGTAAAGGACTTTAGCTTGTGTGGAATTAGTCTGAAAGAATGATTTCGGGCCGATCTTAAAACGCACATGCCCCAATTGTTCCTCAATATAACCATTGCCTTTGTGCAATTTCATTTCAAGGTCGCCCATAAAATCATTCAATTTGAAATTAATACAGTAGTATATGGTGGTCAGTTCAGGGGCTTGCTCTGCTATTTCATTCAAAAAAGAAATTATCTTTTCCTCATCATCCTCAAAAAAGCTAACGATCATCATCAGTTCACCGATGCTGGTAAGCCTGATCATGATGTGCCGCATCATGCCTTGGTGCATTCTTAGGTCATGGAAACTAAACCCATATTTGATGGCTAATGCCTTGACTGCCAAGCGCAGTTTATTGGAAGGTTCTTCTTGCAACCAACAATGTTTAATATCAACTATTTTATCAAATGCACCAGCCCGATGGAAGCCGAGCACATCTTCCAGGTTTGAAATATCGCTGTTCAATTCTTCTTTGGTCAACCACCGTTTATTCGAAAAGGCATATTCTAACTTGTTCCGATAATAGGTTGTCTTTGTACTTGGAATGATCGGCAAAAATTCTTTGGCTGATACTTTACCGATTCTTGACAAAGCCTCTCGCACCACTTTCTCCTTATAGAAAACTTGGGATTCATAAGCCAAATGTTGCCATTTGCATCCCCCACAAACATTAAAGTGTTCACAAAAAGGCTCAACCCGCTCAGAAGACAACTTGTGGTAGGTTATGGCAAAACCACTCATAAAGCCTTTTTTCTTTTTTACCACCTGGACATCGACCACATCACCAGGGGCAACGTGTTCCACAAATACGACCCGGCCTTCTATGTCCCTGCCAACACCACGACCTTTATCTGCCACGCCAGTTATTTCAACTTCATGCAATATGATAGGTTTCTTTTTTCTTCTTCCCATTTTTCAAATTCTTTTTCTTTGTTTAAAGTGCTTTTAAAATAGCCCAGCAAATTTCCGAATGTTTTTAAATGTTTCGTTGAATTGTTCAAACTTATATCCATTAGAGAATGGATTAGTCTAATAAATAGGTCAATATTGGGTTGGCTTGTTAGATTGTACATAAGTAGTTTTAGGGCAAAATTTAAAGGGGTCGGGTATAACATTTGGACATTTATTAAAGTAAATTAGATTTGAAAATGGATTTAATGTATTGGGTCTTGATCGGGGGCATGTCGTTAATTGGAATGATCGTAAGTGGTCGTTTAAAAAGTAAATTCCAACAATACAGTCAGATGCCTGTACGCTCAAACATGAGCGGACGGGATCTTGCAGAGGCGATGTTACTTCATTATGATATAAGTGATGTGAAAATCGTACAAGGTAAAGGAATGTTAACTGACCACTACAACCCTGCTACCAAAACTGTTAGTCTCAGCCCACATGTTTACCACGGCAGAAATGTGGCCGCCGCCGCTGTGGCTACACACGAATGCGGACACGCTGTTCAACATGCGCGTTCCTATGCCTGGTTAAATGCACGTTCGACGCTTGTACCTATTATGAACGTGGCAACAAGTTCGCAACAATGGCTGTTCTTCGCTGCCATTATGGCTTTGTCTGCTGGGTTTGGCAATACTTTAATGTTGGTTACGATAGCTGCATTTTCAGTCACAGCTTTGTTTTCGTTCGTGACCCTCCCCGTTGAATTTGATGCCAGCAGACGAGCCCTTATTTGGTTGGATGAAACAGGAGTAGCAAAAGGTGCTGAATACGACGGTGCAAAAGACGCCCTTTGGTGGGCAGCGATGACCTATGTCTCTGCAGCTTTGTCCGCCCTCGTCATGGTACTTTACTTAGTGATGCGTTTTGCAGGAGCAAACGACGATTGATGGTTGGACAAATGAAAACATGAGTCATCCCATAAGTAGAGTGTTTACATGGCGAAATTTAGGTTTTCACCTCAAATTACTTGATTTCGGCCAATCCATTGATTGAAAGGGATAAATCGAAGGTAGAGGCAGGAGTATAATTTAGAACAATAGCTAAAGGATTCTTCCTAAAATGTCCCATTTATCCCTTTATCCACTGGAATTTGCACGTTTTTCAGTCCAAAAGAGCGAAAAAACGTGTACAC
>JAJCYI010000012.1 GCA_029263015.1 Saprospiraceae bacterium
AATGCCAAACCAACGGTATTTTTCGTGCCGTAGGTACGTAACATTTTCCACGTTGCGTACCTACGGCACGGTGAAAACCCCTGCAAATGCTTGGCTACCCATGTTCCGTCCCTAACGGGACAACAAGATTGCTATCCAGAATTCACGTTCATCTAAGGTATTTTTTGCATGGTGCTGCTCTTGGTTGAAAACATACCTCACCGTCTTGCCCACATTCTGCGGACTGACAGAAATGGCACCATATCCCCGCTGCCATTTAAAACCTTTTCCAATAACACCGTTTCCAAAAGCGGGGGAATTAAATTCCCCCGCTTTTGGAAACGGTGTTTCATTGGCAATTTTTTCAAGCTGTCCGTTCCAGTCAGGTTTATCAAAAAATGCAACGTTCAGCCATCTTGAAGATTCACCCTTTATATCCTTCACCACCTTGTCATAGCGTTGTGTTGGCAACAACCTAAATACACAATGTACATGATCTTTCACCCCGTTGACGATTCTCAGGTCAAAGCCCTTTTTTTCAGCACAGTCACGGATGTGCTCAAACAACGGATAACGGATTTTTTTCGGCAGGACAGGCAGGCGGTATTTGGTTGTCCAAATGGCGTGTATGAACACGGCAATGTAATTCCCTTTCATGGTTTTTTGGTTTTTTTGGAAAGATAATAATTATATTCTGACGGCTATGATTATTGTTGGTATTTCCCCTGGTGCTCTCCCCTTCTGCCAGGGTGGGAATTAAATTCCCACCCTGGCAGAAGGGGAGAGCGGCGATGTCAATTATTTCCTAAAGGAGGGATTCTCCCTGACCAGACGGAATCCAATGCTGTTAAGCCTGTTCTCTTGTTTGTAGTTGCTACGACCGGAGCAACGGAGGTAGGTTAGAGGAACGTACCAATTCCCACCCCGATTCACTCGGCTGGTCGGATTGAACGAACCAGATGGATTCGCCTGAGAAGAAGAAGGATAACCACCATACCCATCACGACACCACTCCCACACATTCCCGCTCATATCATATAGCCCAAGTTCATTCTGCTGCTTCAGGCCAACAGGGTAGGTACTATTTGCATTTTTATTGTACCACGCTACATCAGCAATGGTATTGCTGCCGCTGTATTCATAACCTTTTGAACGGTTGCCTCCCCTTGCAGCATATTCCCATTCCGCCTCTGTGGGAAGACGGTAGCTATTACCTGTAGCCTGAGAAAGCCAATGGCAATATGCAATAGCACCGAACCAAGTAACAGAAACAACAGGGTGGTTTTTATAGGCTCCTTCCGCCACATATTCTGTACCCAGTTTATCGGTAACAGCCATAATTCTGCTTTCCCCTATTCTTATTATTTCTTTTCCATCATATTGTCCCCCGATCACCTTATCCGATCTATTTTCATTCAAAAATACCGCAAACTCCTCATTCGTCACTTCGTATTTTCCAATATAATAATCATCGAGCAAGACTTCGTGAAGGGGCAATTCATTCTCCCTGCATTCCCCGTCCCGCTCAGGATCGCAGCCCATCTGGAAAGTGCCACCTTTCACGAAGACCATATTGGCTTCGATCTGCTCAAATGCCCCATACCCGCCTGTTTTCGACAGCAAAACCGTGTTTTCGTTTTCTGACAAATAACTGCCCAGGTCGTCAATTTGCAGTGATTCGTAGCCGGGGTAGGAAATGGTAGCCACGTTTGCTTGGCCTGCTTCTCCTTCCATATTTACCTGGCCTTTTCCGTCTGAAACCACAGTAACGGGCGGTCTTTGCTGCACCAACGAGCCATACAATAGCACCTCTACCCCACCGATGGGCGTTTTCGTTTTTTTATCCAAAACCAACATGGAGCGCTTTGGGGAGGGTTCAAATAGCAGCGTGTCAAGACCTGCATCAGAACCTGCCTTTTCCTCCGACTCCAAAAGGATTTTACCCCTATTCTTTTTTATCAACCCTTCCGCTTCGGCCAGCGAAACGGAAAATGGGACATACCCTTCCGTTTCGATCACCATGTCCAACTTCAAGCGGTGGCGGTTGAACAACGGTGCTTTCAATCGCAGGTTTGCCTGTCCCCCGCGATCAATAAAGGAGGAAGCCAGTTCCTGGTTTGTCCCCCTGACCACCAGCTTGGCAGATGCCCCGTTTATGGTGCTGCCAGTCTCTGCATCCACTATTTTAAATGACATCCTTAGGTCGGGTTCATCAATCTCAGGAATATCAACAATCTCAGGAGGTGGAGGAGGCATCGGTATCATAGCAACATTGAACACCAGCCCGCCCTCGGTCGGCCTGATCTCATGCTTTTTCTTTTCATAGCCATTTATGGAAAAATCGAACGTCCGTCGCTCCCCGACTTTCATGGCTACGGTCACTTTTCCATTGGCGTTGGTCCTCACTCGGAGGTCGCCATCAGTGACTAAAACCCCTTTCATGGTACGACGGTTGCTGGCATCCATCACGTATATTTCGACCTCTTGGGGCTGAAACAGCGCCCCTTCCGACAACAGCAACTGCAAATGCGGATAGGTCGGCAGCAGCTTGAAATACGAGCTGTCCCTGCCCAACATTTCCTCGTAAACGACCTGGCTGGAATCCCCAAGCTCACGGTTAACAATTTCCAATCTTTTGCCCAGGTCTGCCAATTCTGCCATAAACCGTTTTGCCCTCGGCCCATCCTCTGGCTCTCCCCCTTCAATTATTTCCTTATTGTATTGCTGCCTGATCGACTCCACTTCATCCAATATTTCCAATTTAAAACCATTGGCATATTCTGGGTCTTTCTCCAGTTCAAAATAACTCAAGCCTTCTCCGTGCAAAGCATCCACCAACAAAGAATCCGTTTGGATTTTTTGAAAATAAGCAATCGCTTTTTGCAAACCGATCACATCTGAGGAATCCGCTAAAAAAGCATGGTATTCATCCACACCCAGATTGAAACCGAGTTTCTCCCGGTTGATCTTTGGCAGGTCGTAATTGGGTCGCAGGTCAATAGCTTTTTCAAATAGCGAATCCGCCAGATCCATATTCATTTGGTTCACCTCCCGGAGCAAGGGTTGGGTGGCGGCGGTGGCATCTTTTGCCATGTTTTCAAAAATGCTGACGGCCCGGTTGTTGAGGAAAACGGAACTGTCGGCCATGCATTCTTTTTTCAAGATATATGCGTAAAAATGTTCCTCTACGCAATCTGTGGACTCCGAAGTATCCACCCCGGCCCACTCAGCCAGCGTGTCAGTGCCCCCCAAGTTCCAACCAGCGGTGAACAACATGATGAACAACCAAGCAAAAACCAATGCCAGCCAAAAATCCCTGGTAAAAAAAGGTTTTTTCAACTGCTCTGGCGCCGGTTTGTTTTCTTCGATAAAATCTTGGATCGCCTTTGGGTCACGATTGGCGGTAGGAGGCATCCGTTTTGCCTTAACCCGTGAATCGGTGAACCGGTCGATGCTCTGGTTTATTTCGATAAAATGGCGCGGTGCCAATAAATTCAACGCCATCAGTTGATTAATTGCTATTTGTGATTCGCCCTTCTCAGGGGTCAGTGCAAATTGCTGGAGTGCCAGGTTTACTTGGTGTTCCAAGTTAGCGTGGCCATCTTTAACGATGTGCTGGATCGCACTCAATTCCTTTTCCACCGCCTCTCTCGCCAATTTTTCAGCTGGTGGGTCGAGGTCATCCAAAAGTTGGTGGCGCAGTCGGGGCGACAACTCCCCACTTATGAGCCACGGGATGCGGCACAGCATCAATAAATTGTCATAAGTGACATCCACTTCTTCCTCGGAAAGTGCCCTGCCAATGGCCAAGGTCATGTCCCATCTCGGTGTCGGGTAAACGGCCAGCGCACCAAGCCATTTATATAAATTTGGGTGATCCCGCAGGTACTCCTGATGGTCAGCAGCGGTACGCCATTTGAGGTAGTTGATGTCTGTTTCCGACCGATTTTCCAACAACCTACTGCTCCAGGCAGAATAGGGTGGCCGCTCCTCATCGAGCACCTCCTGTTCGAGGTATTTGAGCAGGCTGTTCAGGCCTACCGTATCCATCGGGAAAATGGCAAACAGGTTATGCAGCACGCCCTCCCGGAATGTCCAGGACACAACAGGGACAGGCGTCAGGAGCAGGCGTTGTTTCCAATGGCCGAACAAGTCTTTTGCCACGGGGTGTAACTGCGGGCGTTGTCTTTCAAAGGTTTGAGAAGCATCGATCAGGCCATGGCCGCTACTCAGCACCACCAGTTTGTGAAATCCATGCAACCGCCGAAGCTGGTCGGCAGTAATGCCATCAGGGAACTGCCCGTTCCAAAACCGTTGCAGGCCATTTTTAAAATAAAACACTTCTCCCAGTACTTCCCTCTGCTGTAAAAAACTGACCACCCATTCATTCAAATGCCGCTGATGACTTACTTCGGTCTGTTCCTCAATAAGGAAGAGATATTCGGTCGGCACCGTATCCCTTTTGGTCAACAAATGGGGAAACCCACCTTCGGCAATGGTTTTTTTAACAGAAGATGGAACATCCATTTCTTTGCGCAGGCCTTCTTGGCGCTGTCGCATCACATCTGCCAATCGGTACAAATCCTGATCGGCACGTACGACTGCATTATGCGACCGGAAAGGTATTTTATAAGGTGCTTTATCGTGTGATTTGAAGCGCTGGGCGGCAGCTGCTAAATCCAGCTCGTCTTCTTTTTTTTCAGGAAGCGGAGGTTTACGGGTTGCCCATTTCAACAAAAACCAGAATAAACCCAAACCCATAATTCCCATTAGCACCCACATGCCAATGGAGAAATTAACGATAGAAGAAATATCGTCTTTGTAAAGTGTCTTGGCTGTGAGGTAAGCTTTTTCGCCACCTATTTTCACATTAAATACCGTATCGATTTGACAATATCCATCTACCCCGCCTCGCACAGCACGCAACCTGATCTGGTACAATCCTTCCTTTTCGTAACCATGTTCGACGACGTTTCCTTTTTTTAGCACAGGTTCTTCACCAGCAGGTGCATCGCCCATATCCCAACTCAAATCTACGCCTGTTCCATTTTCCAAGGACACCTTAAAAGCCAAGGGTTCATTGGGCTTGGCACTCTTGTCCGTTTCTAAATTATCAAATACTGGCATTTCGCCACAAAGGATGGTAAACTGCGACTCATGGTAGGTTGTATCTCCTTTTGCAGGATTGATACTTATCAGTTTTACCTTTTTGAATGGCGTATTACCAGCTTGATTTATTTCGTAATGGAGATGAAAAGAATCTGTCTCAATAAATTCGACCTCCCCAGATTCAGCGTCAGAAATTTCCCAGCGGAAGGTACTCAAGGAATCGAAATTGGCAGAGTTGTTTTCAAATCGAACAGTCTCCCCCATGGCTACTCTGCTGGGATGGGTGAAATGAACCGACATCGGATCTGGCACCGTGCGGTACGTCATGTATCCCATGTATGCCAAGCCAACCACTGCCAAGGCAAGGACCAACCATTTCAGCCAATCCAAATTACGGACTGGCCTAATCGGTTTCTTGGCTTCTATCGGCATCTCCCAAGGTTCCTCCATCTGCACCCAATACTGGTCGAACAGTTCATAAAATTTTTCCTGGTCTGCCTGTCCCTGTGCAATGATGGGACACAGGAGGTATTTTAGTTTTTCCGGTGCCTGAAGGTTGTCTTTTCCAAAACCTTCCACCACCCGAAATACCCGCAACCGCTCAGCTGGGCTGACCTGAAAACCCGCCAGTTCCAACCTTTTCAGGAAGGTGTCGAGGGGGAAGGTTATGTTGTTATTTTGTTGGATGGTTTTATTGATTCATAAAAGCGACACTTTTATAAAAAGCGTCGCTTTTCGTCCGTATGTTCCATGGAACCATGAATCCTCAATATTTCAATTTATCATTAGCGTTATACAAACTGAACTTCTCCTCTTTTTTGATATTTGATTTAAGATTACATGATTTTTGATATTTGATTTGAGGCACAAAATCTAATTTGGTCTTCATCACCAAAACAGAAATGGGTCTAAAAAAAAAGATGGAATCACCTATATGCATCAACTCCAAATCAAAAATCCAATATCATGTAATCTTAAATCTTAAATCAATTTTTAACGCATCACCGATAATGCATGGCAGCCAAAAATCAATGAAACAGCCCTTTCACCGCCTCCAAATCCTCCCTCGTCTTCACCAAAAGTGACAGGTTATCAAGCAGTTGCGAACGCTGTTTGCTGTCATTTGCTTCCATGAAATTTTGCATTTCCAGCACCCGTAGCCATGCTATCAGTTCGGCGGTGGCTGGGGGTTTTCGGACTGCTTTTTTTCGAACATCCTCAAACTTCTGAAGCAGGGTATTCAGCATGGTATCAGTAAAATTGGTACTGCCTCCTATCTGGGTTTTCACGATGTCTTTCAAAAGTTCGTCATCGGGAAATGGAATGTGGTAAAAAACACAACGCCGCAAGAATGCATCGGGCAGGTTCTTCTCAGAATTGCTTGTCATAATAACCACAATTTTCCGGGCCGGATCATTTTCGATCAAATAGTTATCCTGTTCCTTCATCTGGAAACGGTAGTTCTCTATTTCATCTAAAATATCGTTGGTAAAATCCCTCGGGGCCTTGTCGATCTCATCAATCAATACCACTGAACTTTGAGGTTGAGCGGGTAGCTTCGTGCTAAATTTTTTCCCATCAACCTTACCGGCTTCGTTGGTGAATGCAATGGCTTTGCCCAGTGCCTGCAATTCAATAAATCCTGCGGTGTTGAGAATATCTGCCCCAGCACCTTGTTGCTTGATATTGGCCGCCTGAAAATGCGACAGCGCATCATAAGTATAGAAAAGGTCACGGGCAGCACTGGTTGTTTTTGTATTGAACACCAATGGTTTATCAATAAAATCCGAAGCATCTGCACTGGATAGGTCGAGTGCTACTTTTTGCGCCAATTTGGTTTTTCCAGTACCCGGTTCACCAGTCAGGAGGAGCGGTTGTCCAAGTGCCATCGCTACTTCCATTGCATTTTTCAGCGCCTCGTGCATGATGTATTCCTGTGGCCGGAATGGCTGGGCTATTCTGGGTTGAATTTGTACTTTCATGGTTAATGAGTGAATGAAAGAATGAAAGAATGAGCAAATGAATGGGTGATAGAATATTCACTCATTACATCATTCATTCATTCCCTCATTTTATCAAAAGAACTGTTGGTTATATTCGTCAATTATCTTGCGTAAAATGGTCTCCACATCGTCCATATAATGTTCACGGGCGTGCGAAAAATGCTGGTTCCGCAATTCCACCAATTCACGGGAAGATTCTTTGATAAAACTGTATCGGTTGAACCAAGAAGCGATGTCGCGCATGGGCACCATTTCCAATTCGGGCAGGCCGACGACGTATTCGCCTTTGGATATGACTTCTTCGACCTCCTGTTCCACAGGTGAATTTTCATCTTCGTAACTCACCGCGAAGAAAAACAGGAACGTAGGGCTATCGGCGGGCAGGTCAACTTCACAAAAATTCTTGATCATCCACCGAGTTATATCAGGGGTGATTTTTTTGTCCCAGTCCCATTCACTGATGCTCACAAATATGCAAACATAATCGGATGGACCAAGTCCCTGCAAGGAAGGACTGTTTTGCTGCAACCAGGCCAAATCCTTTTCAAGCAACGGTTCACATTCATTGACTTTCATGTCGAATGCCGTGAACAGGTCTTTTAAAATATCCAATTTGAAGACATCCACATTATTACTGTACTTGATCGGAAGGTCAGCCTGAAAGGTTTTGGAACCGCTGTCCTGGTTTGGATTTATGACATCCCTTAAACTGCCCTCTAGGCTATAAGATATGCGTTTGAAAAGTCCTTTGAGGGATTGGAGGTAAAACCCGTAGAGGTAGAAATAATGGGTCTTCTTCGATTTCTTTTCAATAAAAATCTCTTTGAAGCGGTCGTTCTGTGGAACGCGGTCGCAAGTATAACTATGGTATTCGTGGAAAGACTGTCCTGGCTTTTCTTTCAGGTCAGCAGGTTGGAGTTTGTCAATCAGGAGTAGGAAGGACTGCTTCACTTGGTTGGTGACCAATGCTGCTTTTTCGAACGAAAGCCGCCCACCCATTCGCTCAGTCTCATTTTCGTTGAACCTGGATTCCTGCAAAACCACTTCATTATAGGCATCGCTTGAGGTCAACAAAAGCGTTTTCAGCCGCTCAAACAATTGCGGCATGTCATCAATTAAGCCTTTGAGCTGTATCCTAAGTTCTTCCACGTGGCCTATTTTCTTGGTGAGGAGTCAGGTTTCAGGAGTCAGGGGTCAGAGCCTCAATCTAAATAATAGGCCTCCATTCTTTTATAGAAAGTCTGCCCTCGCAATTCAGTGTCAAAATTGTTTTCTCAGCACTGACCCCTGATCCCTGAAACCTGACCCCTCAAAACTAAATATTATTCAATATCAACTCCGCCAAATCATATACCATCACAGATTCCTGTTTTTCTTTTGCTGTCACGCCGTCTGTCATCATTGTCATGCAGAACGGGCAATTTACCGCCACAATTTCAGCTCCAGTTCCGAGTGCTTCCTCTACCCTTTCCGTATTGATGCGCTTGTCGCCAGGCTCATCCTCCTTCCACATTTGTGCCCCGCCAGCACCACAGCACAACCCGTTGGTGCGGCAGCGTTTCATTTCAACCAAATCTGCGTCGAGGGAAGAAAGCAGGCTGCGGGGCGCTTCATATACATCATTTGCACGACCCAGGTAACACGAGTCGTGATAGGTTATTTTTTTTCCTTTAAAATTCCCACCTTCGATTTTCAACCGTCCTTCGGCCAATAGGCCCTGTAGGAACTGGGTGTGGTGCACCACTTCGTAATTCCCTCCAAGTTCGGGGTATTCATTTTTGATCACATTGAAACAATGCGGGCAGGCCGTGACGATTTTTTTGACTTCGTACATGTTCAGCACAGCCACGTTTTGTTGCGCCAACATTTGGAACAAAAACTCATTGCCAGCACGCCGTGCAGGATCACCGGTACAACTTTCCTCCTGCCCTAAAATGGCAAAATCCACTCCTGCTTTTTGCAGGAGCTTGGAAAAAGCAATGGTGACTCTTTGAGCACGGTCATCGAAACTGCCAGCACAGCCGACCCAAAAAAGGACTTCGGGCTGGCGGCCTTCGGCGGCGAGTTCGGCCATTGTTGGAATGTGGGACATATTATTGTTGATTGTTGATTGCTGTGCGTTGCTTTTGGGCTGTGCCGTTTTTTCACACCTGCGACTTCCAGGCATCTCGCTCTGTTGATACTGCCCAAGCAGCTTGGCTGTTTTCCATACTGTTGAACAATGGCAGCCAATCTGAAGGACCAGCCGATTCCATCAGTATTTCATAGCGACGCAATTGTAAAATAATATCCAATGGGTTTATCAATACAGGACATGCTTCCACGCAGGCATTACAAGTGGTACAGGCATGTATTTCTTCCCGGCTGATGTAATCGAAGAGGGACTTTCCGTCAGCGTAGTTCTCTTTCGATAAAACAACGTCCTCTCCTCTTTTTTCTTCACCTATAAAATCAAGGTTGCCGGTGTCAATATTGTTTCCGATCTCTTCTGCCCGGTCACGCACATCCATCATGATTTTTCGTGGCGACAGCTTTTTTCCAGTGAGATTGGCAGGACAAACGGAGGTACATCGACCGCATTCAGTACAAGTAAAAGCATCCATCACGTTTTTCCAGCTTAGGCTTGTCACGTCATTCCCTCCAAAAAAAAGTTCTTCTTCCTCACTTCCCGCAGAGTCCTCAATTGCCGATTCATCCATCATACTGGCAACTTCTTGCTGGATTCTCGATATGTTCGACATTTGCCCTTTCGGGGTTTGTTTCGCAAAATAAGTGTTTGGGAAAGCAAGCAATATGTGCAGGTGCTTTGACTTTGGCAGATAATTTAAAAAACCAAAGACCACGAGTAAATGAAGCCACCAACCAAATCGCTCAATGCCTATCAGTGTGGTATCACCCAATCCACTAAACAAGGCCGGTCCCAACCAACTGCTCACCGCAAACGCACCCGTCTGATGATAATGAGCAGCTCCCATTTCTTGCAGCACCCTATCCGCCCCGTTCATACTGAAAATGCCGATCAGCAAGAGTATTTCAAGATATAAAATAATGTTCCCGTCAAGAGTCGGCCAGCCTTTCATTTCGGGTTTGTGGAAACGGGGGACCTTAAGCAAGTTCCTCCGGGCAAGAAAGACAAAAGTGGCAATAAAAGCCAGTACACTCAAAATTTCTATCACACTGATAATGAGCGTATAAAACCCTCCAAGTACCGGAGCAAAAAAGCGGTGACTACCTGAAAACCCATCGATCAGAATTTCTATCAATTCTATTTGAGTAAACAGAAAAGCAACGTAAATAAAGAGGTGGAAAATTGCAGGAATAAAGCGTTTGAACATCTTCTTTTGGCCGAATGCGATGAGCAACACATTTCGCCAACGCTGGGCCGGATCACCTTGCAGGTCTTCCTCTTTGCCCAACAGGATATTCCGCCTTATTTTCATAAATTGCCGCCCTGCATAGCCAAAAGCAACGATGGTAACTATTGCAAAAAGAATGGGTTGAAGCATATTCTGTAAACCTTTTGGACCACCAATGGAACGGTGACTAAATAAATTTACCTTTTTGACTGCTTCTTTTACCCTTATTTCTTTCTTTAAAATCAGTCACATTATCAACATTACTCCTTCTTTTAAAGAAATCCTAAGACCAAAATAACCGACCCAAAGAATGTAAGTTTATTTAATCACCGTTCCTACGCTATTTCGAAAAGAGTTGGGTGGACTTATCGGTAAATTTCTAATTTGGCGAAAAATACGACAACTGTAACGAATTTAGCAAATGTCTGATGGAAAGCTTGACATATCCAGCCATTTGAATGAGCACACCTATCCAAGGTTCTTGCTCAATCATCCTCAATTGATCCACTTTTTATATTGGTGGAACGGCCTAATCCTGCAACGCAACTGGGTAGTCAAAAAGAAATTGAAAGAGGAATTGTCGAAACTCTCAAGCGTCCATATAATAGATGCAGGATGCGGCGAAGGCATGCATTTGTTCCCTTTTGCCAAACGTTTTCACAACCTGCAATTCACTGGAATTGACAAGAATGAAAACCATCTATCATTTTGTAAAAATTATATCGGAAAAGCTGGGTTGAAGAATCTCTCCGTTTATTTCCATGACATTGAAAAGCCAATATCCGAGCCACTAGCAGATATGGTGATTTGCATTGGTTCGTTGCAATATATCCAGAAGGATCAAACCGTCATTGATAATTTTTATAACACATTAAAAAGAAAGGGAAAAGCAGTGATTTATGTACCCATCAACGGTAAAACAATATTGCCGCTCTACCGTCACTTTTTTACCAAATCAAACCATTATGAAAAAAGCCAAAACCGAATAAGGGTTTATCAAAAGGAAGAAATAAAGGAGAAGTTGACCACTGCTGGTTTTGCAATTGAAAGTATTTTTTACACTTATGGAACCATTGGCATTATCGCCCATGAAATTTATTCATTGCTATTGATGGGGCTGGGAAGTGGAAGATGGTTTTCGTGGATTTTTGGTTTTCTATTGAGTGGATTATTTCCTATTATTTTGCTTTTGAAAATGATCGATTATTTGGAAAAAAAAAATAATGGAAACGGAATGCTTATAATTGCAAATAAGTAGTCGAGTTTAAATAGTTTCCAGTTTTTAGCGAGTTGATTCCTGCCTGCCGGCAGGCAGGTTTTTGAAGAGCAAGGCAAAAATTATTAGCATAGCCAAGCTACGTTCAAAATTTTTAACACAGCTATTCGGAAAAAGCAGCCGATAAAAGCGGAAAGTATTTAAACTCGACTACTTTAATGATAGGGCGGTTAATGAGTGAACAATGTGAGCCATTATAAATCAAAGGTGACACCTTTCCGAAAAGGTGTCACCTTT
This sequence comes from Saprospiraceae bacterium, assembly GCA_029263015.1. Lineage (GTDB taxonomy): Bacteria > Bacteroidota > Bacteroidia > Chitinophagales > Saprospiraceae > UBA6168. The sequence goes on from JAJCYI010000012.1 coordinate 11,961, forward strand.
GGCTTCCCTTTACAATTTGGTTTGAAGATTTCCATTTTTAATTAATAGCACACCAACTACCATGTCAAAACAAGACATTATCAACCTGATAAACGAAAGCAACATCGACCTGGCCATAAAAGCCATGCTCAAAGCTATGTCGAATGACAATGCTATCATTATCCAGTCGTCCCGTTGGAATGGTTTACAGAAAGATATTGATGCCGGAGCGTTGCCCAATGATTTCATACAATTGACGAAAAACCAAATCAGGAACGCCCTGATTAATCTGGCGCAGCGGTTGCCCGAAGACTTGGTAGTTGATGGTATGGAAGCACCCAAAAGTAGTGGAGAGGTTTCACCTTCTGGAAATAAGCCAACGGTTTTCATTTCGTATAATCACAAGGATCAAGCTCAGGCGATAAAGGTTAAATCCTTTTTTGAAAAAAACGCAATCCCTATATTAATTGACATTGATGAAATGGACGCTGGCGAAGACATCAAAGAGTTTATCGAAAGGTGCATCCGGAAAAGCAAGGTAACTTTGTCACTCGTATCCACCAATAGTTTGCTATCAGGATGGGTGGGCATGGAATCCGTTTTGACCTTGATCGGCGAAGGGATCGCCGACAAACAGTTCATTGCCTGTGCCCTGGAAAATGAATTTTTTGATATTTCTTTTATGCGGAAAGCTATTGAGCAGATCAATAAAAATATCAAAAAAATTGACGAGGAAATAAAATGGCGGATCGAGAATGGCGTCGGCATTGAAGATGTTACGAATGAAAAATCCCGGAATAACGACCTTAAATCCAAGTTGCCTTCAATAATCGCAAATTTGAAAAACCGCCTTACCATTGACATCAGCGGTGATAATTTTGATGGAGGGATGCAGCGTATCTTGGAGACGATTACTTGATTGATGATTTATTGTCCCTATCAATCATAATTCATCAATCCCTGGCCGAAGCCTTCCACACCAATCGTTCGATCATCCCCTCCAAATATTGTTCAAATTCTGCCAATTTCTCTGGGCCATCGTGGGTGTTTTTAATGGTTTTTTCCATGTCCCCAACGCGAATGTAGGTGATCGTTGATGGGAGGTCAGCCACTTTATATTTAACAGGATATTCACCGTAAAAATCAAAATAGCCAACTTCAAAAGCTTTGTCCCTGATGTCTTTTAATACTTTTCCTTCCAACTGTGCCTCATGCCAACCCATGCGGTCAACGTTCATTTTACCATGCCAGGTAGCCGTGTTGTCGGAGTAAAATTTCACCTGATAAACCGGGCATTTTCCAAAACATGCTGTTTTCTGATAACCGACAACCTGATATGCCTTTTCCGGCTCAACTTCCGGTTCATTTGTTGTTGGAGACTCAGTTGTGGGTTTTGTTGTTTCGTCAATAGGGTTTTGAGCTTTCTTTTGATTACAAGAAACAAGAGCAGCTATTGTTATGATGGTGAGGAAAATATATATTGTGGTTTTCATTATTTGGTGATTAGTGATTAGTTGTACACTTCTGAATTGGTTGACATAATAAAATCATTATTACAAAGAGCCATCATGTAAATACCTGGAAGAAATTATTACCAATAGCCAATTTCAATTTTCTCAGCCCAACTCATCACTCATCACTCAAAATTCATCACTTCTTCCTCGATTTGGCAGCTTCGCGTTGAGCGGCCAATGCTTGTTGTTGTTTCAAGGCGTCCTCCATCCTACTGCCGAAACCACCCTTCTTTTTGGGTTTCTTTTTATGGGCTTCCAGCTTGGCTCTTATTTTATCATGATCTATGATAATGTTCTTGGTAATCAGCGTTTGTGCTATATTGAATGTATTACTGAACACCAGGTAGCAAGTAAGCCCGGAAGCAAAACTATTAAAGAAGAAAAGGAAAAATATAGGCATGATGAATTGCATGTATTTCATCATTTGGGCATTCGCCCCACCCATGTTCCCCATGTCCATCTGCTGCATATTATAATAGGTGTAGATCAACGTAGTGATGACCCACAGCAGGGTGAACAGGCTAAGATGGCTTTGATCTGTAAAAGGAATGGTAAATGGTAGCCAGAAAGCCGCATCATAACTGGAAAGATCGGTGGCCCAAAGGAAGCCCTCTTGCCTAAATTCAATGGAGGCAGGGAAAAACCGGTAAAGTGCAAACCACACCGGCATTTGTAAAACGACCGGCATACACCCACCTAGCGGGTTCACGCCAAATTCCCGGTACATCTTCATGGTTTCCATCTGCACTTGGCTCTGGTCGCCTTTTAGTTTTTCCTTTAAAGAGGCAAGCCGTGGTTTTAATGCTGCCATTTTTGCTTGCGAATGCAGCATTTTATAGGTCAGTGGATATAAAACCAGTTTCACGATAAGGGTTAAAAACAAGATCACAATCCCTTTCACACCAATGAATGAGGAGAGAAAATCGAACAACGGACGTATGATCCAGCGATTGGCAGTCCCAATTATGCTCTTCCCGAATGGCACGATGTATTCCAGCTCATTGTCGTAAGCCGCCAATGTTTCATAATCTTTTGGCCCCAAATACATTTCCATGTTAAATGTCTCCTGATCGGCGGGAACCAGTAGCGTAGATTGCAGGATCTTTAGGTCTGGATTGTCCTTCCGTTTATCAGATTCAAATACCTTTGTTTCAAATATCCCACCTTTGAAAGGCTTGTCTTTTGCCAATAAAATGCTGGCGAAAAATTGGTTGGAATGCGCCATCCATTCAATTGGGTCTGCATCCAATTCGTCCTTGTCTTCCTGCATACAGTTGCAATAGTCGTAGTCTTCGTCCACAGGTTTGTAATAGATGGAAGAATAAGTATGCTCATATTTATAATTCAGTTCCAAACGATCAAGATAGTCCAGCCAGTTTAGTTCCACTGTTCCATTTGGCGTATTCAACACACTCCCAAGACCAGAAAAACGAACAGAATAATCAACTGCGTAGCTCTCAGGTTTCAACGTGTAAACCTGCTCAAAATATTTGCCAGGGCCAGCACTGGCCTTAAAAGAAATGGAATTGCCCGAAACCCTCGGCTCGAAAAATAAATCTTGGGAACTGATTTTGCCTTTGGCGGCATTCGCAACTGGAAGGAGATATTCAAAGCGGTTTTTTTCGTCTCCCAACAAATTCAGTGGAATTTTGCGCTCTTCATGGCTGGAATCACGTTCGACCTTGAAATGTTTTTTCAAAAGGACATCTTTGATCCGCCCTCCTTTGCTGGTAAATGTAATCTTCAATAAATCATTTTCCAGTACTTCCGTCTCCTCTTCACCCTTGGCAGAAGCCGCAAAGGCACCGTACTGAAGTTCTAAAAGAACATCTTGTTTCGCTGAATCCTGGGAATCGGATTCTGTTGTAGTTTCAGCTGTGACTGGAGTCGTAACTACTTGTTTTTCAGGTACTTGCTGTTGAATCAGGGCGATTGAATCTTGAATGCGTTGTTCCTCTTCAATCTTTTCCTGCGCATCTGGAGCCATGGTCATGTTCCAGACCATGAGAATGCCAAATATTAATATAAATCCGGTGATGGTATTTTTGTCCATTCTTGTTTTTTACTTAAGTAGCGGCCAAAGAATAAGTTCACGATTTAATAGTGATTCTTTTAGCCGTAGTTTTCCTTTAAAAGGAAGAGTATTGTTGATACTATGACTGATTTTAAAGAGAAAGTAAGGGCAATAGAATCAGTATAAAATGGGAGGTTATTTTTTGACCGTTACTTAATCTGTTAAAATCGGCTGCAAAGGTATGTTTTTCCCAATTACCAAAATGCTTGTATGGACGTTCGTACAGAATTGTTAGAGGAAGGAAACACAGGGGCACAAAAAAGGCACAGCAAATTTGCTGTGCCTTCACGTTTTTGTGTTTAATAGTATGTTGTAATTTCATTTGAGCAAAAATCAGTCCCGACTAGTCACGGGGTTAAGTTTTTTTATAAAATTGCCCTGCGATTTAGTCAGCGTGCCTTTGAAAGAACTTTTGAATAAAAAGAATACCATGGATCACCAAGAAAAAAAAGACAATACCATGGCCTCAAAACTAATGAGCCATTTTAGTCAACTACTGCAAAATCTACCAACCTTGTCAGATGAGGTCCACTGGCTGTTGCCTTTGAAAGAATTGCCAGAAACGGCAAAGGTTACTCAGCTTTTTTTGGAAAAATATTATAACGACGACCAGCCAAGGAAATTGATCCTTGGCATCAACCCTGGCCGTTTTGGAGCTGGAGTTACCAACGTGGCATTCACCGACCCGGTCCTCCTCGAACAGGAATGCGGCATCCAGAATTCCTTTCACAAACGAACGGAACTTTCCGCTGTCTTTATTTACAAAATGATACATGCCTGGGGAGGAGTAGAAGCATTTTACCAGCGCTTTTTTATCAATTCGGTTGTCCCGTTCGGCTTTGTTAAGGCGGGTAAAAACTATAATTATTACGACGACAAAACCCTGGAAAATACAATGGAGCCATATATTAAATATCACCTCGAACATTTGTTGGATTTGGGAATGGACAATAAAACCTGCTATTGCCTCGGAGAAGGAAAAAACTTCAAATACCTTTCAAAGCTAAACGAAAAAGAAGGCTATTTCGAAAAAGTTGTCCCGCTATCCCACCCTCGTTTTATCATGCAATACCGTCGAAAAAAATTAGATGAATATATCGAAAAGTACGTGGAGCTATTGAGAAATGATTGATGTGCAATCACTCATCATTCATAACAATCCTCGCCATATAGTACCCATCGAAGCCATCGTTTGAAGGGGAAATTTTCCGCTCTTCTATCAGTGCAAAATTTTTGTGTTTTGCTAAAAACTGTTCTACCTGCCACTCATTTTCGGAAGGCAAAATGCTGCATGTTGCATAAACCATCTGGCCACCGGGAACAAGAATCGGACTATAATTTTCCAAGATGCGGGACTGGATTGCTTTTACTTTCTCCATGAATTCAGGCGAGAGTTTCCACTTTGTATCGGGGTTACGCCGCAACACGCCCAAACCTGAACAAGGTGCATCCAGCAGTAACCTATCGGCAGAATTACGTAATTGTTTAATGGTTTTGTTTGCCTCAATTGTTTGCGTTTGGATAATGTCCACACCATTGCGCCTGGCCCGCTTTTTCAGCTCGGAAAGTTTCCGGGGTTTCGGATCCAGGGAGATGATGCTGCCTTTGTTTTGCATGAGCGCAGCGAGGTGCAGTGATTTGCCGCCTACACCCGCGCAGGCATCCACCACCCGCATACCGGGTTCGACTTGTAAAAATGGTGCAATACACTGTGAACCAGCGTCTTGAATTTCAAACATTCCTTTTTTGAATAGCGTATTAGAAAACAGGTTGCCTCGTCTTTTTAATACCAAAGCAGTGGGCGAAAGAGGTGTATTTGTGGTATCCCAGCCCTCTTTCAGTAATAATCTTTTCAGATCTCTTTTAGTGGTTTTCAAAGTATTGACCCGCAACACGACTTCAGCCGTTTGGTTGAGGGCTTTGATTTCTTTGTCCCATCGATCCCCGATTTCTTTGTGAGCCATTTCATCCAACCAATCGGGAATAGATTGGAAAATCTTGCGCTCTGTTTCCAGTTTTTGTTTTTGTTGAAAAATAGACTTTTTCGACAGTTCCTTGAACTCTTCCCAATCGGGCAGTTCATGGTTTTTCAAAATTAAATTGATGCCCAGCAGCCTCACCAGGTCGCTGTCCGATCCTTTGCCTTCATTCTCCCAGCGTCGCCCATCAATTTTCCGAAACAACCGCCACCAGCGGACCATGTCATATACGTTTTCAGCAATAAATGCCCGGTCCCGGCTTCCCCATTTGGGATTGGATTTGAGTTTGGTCTGAATCACCTTATCGGCATATCGGCCCTCCTGGAATATTTCCCGCAGGGAAGCTACTACGCCTTTGACCAACGTGGGATATAGTTTTATGATATTTGTCATAATAGTTGTCAGGAATTGGAATCCTGTTACCTTCACCGTGAATTTTATCAGTGGAGTTTTGCAACAATACAAAAGTCTTTGTCAATACTACTGAAAATGTTTTTGGAATTTCAGATTTGACAAATTTTGGAAATTTATCAAATCTTGCATTGATACAAACAGAGGCATATTATTATCTGCACCTGCGTTTTTGAAAAGCTTGTTTCTTCAAAGAAATTGCCTTCCATTCAGAAAAAATTGTAAATTTGAAAATATGGAAAAAAGAAAATCGGAAATACTGTCAAAAATCAAAAAGTACGTAAATGAGATTGATCTTGAAGCAGAAGTTATTCTTTTCGGTTCTCAAGCGAGGAATGAAGACAGAGAAGATTCTGATTGGGATATTTTGATTCTTACGCCTTCGCCCTCAAATTTATCCCGGGAACAAATATTTCGACACAAACTTTTTGAATTGGAATTAGAGTATGGCATCGCACTTTCAACATTTGTTTACTCCAAATCAGAATGGGAAAATAAGTATCAAGTAACTCCGCTTTATCAAAATATCAGCCAAGAAGGAATAAGCATATAATGAAGCCCAACCGCCAAGCTTATATCGAATATCGGTTAGAAAAAGCAGAAGAAACATATCAAGTTGCTTTATTGCTTACCGAAAATTCAAAATGGAATTCAACCATAAACAGGCTTTGCTATGCTTGTTTTTATGCAGTCAGTGCCTTATTGGTTCAAAACAAAATTGAAGTAAAATCCCATGCAGGATTAAAGACTCAATTTTTCCTGAACTTTATTAAAACCGGTGAAATAAGCATGGAGTTTGGAAAATTGTATGCTGATTTATTTGATTGGAGGCAGAAAGGAGATTATAGTGATTTTTTTGACTTTAAGGAGGAAGACGTTAAGCCTCTTATTGAGCCTACCAAAGCTTTAATCAACAAAATTAAAGAGATAATAATAGAATAATAACAACTGATAGTTGTGTCAAAATTGTACTCCATAAGATTGAGAATTGGACATTTTGGAGAGTTAATTTTCAATATTTGACACTACACGAGATTCAATTACTTCAAATCATTCAAAACCAAAAATCATGAAGCTTTGGGTTTTACTCCTTGCCCTTTTCCCTTTAAATTCGGTTATGTCCCAGGTTGCACATGAGCACAAGCATGACCGGGCCATCCATTTTCCCGACATACCTGGTTATCAAACACTTACCACCGACCTGCATATCCATACGGTCTTTTCCGACGGCAGTGTTTGGCCAAATATTAGGGTCCAGGAAGCTCGGCGGGACAGCCTAGACGCCATCTCACTTACGGAGCATTTGGAATACCAGCCACGCAAAGATGATTTGCCACATCCCGACCGGAACAGGTCTTTTGAAATTGCCGAAAAATATGCACGTGCCCATGACCTTATTATTATTAATGGTAGTGAAATAACCCGAAAAATGCCGCCTGGCCACAACAATGCAATATTCATTGAGGATGCCAACAAGCTGTTGGTCGAAGATAGCTTGGAGGTTTTTAGGGAAGCTAAACGCCAAGGTGCGTTTGTGTTTTGGAACCACCCCAACTGGGTTTCACAAACAAAAGATGGGATGGCCAAAGTGACTGATTTTCATGATTACCTGTTCAAAGAAAACCTTATTCATGGTATCGAAGTCGTCAACGATGTGACCTATTCTGACGAAGCATTGCAAATAGCCTTGAATTATAATTTAACCATTATGGGCACTTCTGATATTCATGAATTGGTGGATTGGCAGTTCGGCGTTCCGGAAGGTGGCCACCGGCCTGTCACATTGGTTTTTTCAAAAGAAAGGACTGCGGAAGCGATCAAGGAAGGGCTACAAAACAAACGTACAGTAGTATGGTTTGACAACACCTTGATCGGGCGGGAGCCGTGGCTGATTCCATTAATCAAATCTTCCATTTCTGTTGAAAAATCACATTACCAAGGTGCTGCGGCAGTATTGGAAGTTCATTTGAAAAATGATAGCGATGTTTTATATATCCTCTCCAATGAAAGTGGTTTTACGTTACACAATGGCCCAGGAGTGGTGCAATTGCATCCCAATACCACAACTAAGATAGAAGTAAAAACATTGGAACAATTGGATTTTGTAGATTTGAAATTCAGGGTATTGAATGCAATAACGGCGCCCGATAAGCATCCTTTGGTTTCCATTCAGGTGGCGGTGAAATAAAAGCAATTTAAGGGTGTAACTTGAAGTTGTGCCCTAAATTCAAATTATCACTTGCCAATCCCTGCCCTTTCTTTTTTTATTATTTCCACCATAGCGGAATCAATATTGATCCTGGGATTTTGCCTGTAAAAAACATAGCCCTTTTCCCGTGCATAGGGATTCCGTATGCTATCCACAAATTCGTGGTGGTAGAAAAAGGAAGAACTATCTGACCATACATCGTCCACGAGGATCAGGTTGTCAAAATGTGCTGGCACCTGCGCCCAAAGTTTGTAGCTGCTGTTTAGGCTGAATATTTCTGGCAACTCAAACTTGTCCCGATAATAATTTAGCGAGCTTGCGTGTGAATACCCGCCTCCCCAGATGAGACAGTTTTCCCGACTTTCTTCTGGCAAGGAATGGTATTTTTTAGCAACTGTAGCCGCCATTTCTTCCCAGCCATGCATATCGGCATAATCCTGCGGCAAAGCGTAAGTTTTGCCGTCTTCCCACTTTTGCACATATCCATAATTGGCCAAAGTGGAAGAATAGGATTTTAATTTTTCCACTGGTAAAAGGGGCAACCCTATCGGCAACAGAAAAAGATTTGGCAGTATCAAGATAACAAGGAAAGCATATTTTAACATGTTTGACTTTTTCTCTAAAAAACCTTCAATTGCTACTCCTCCAGCAGCCATCAACATTGGATACGCACCTAGTGTGTAATATGATTTGCCACTCAAAAAAAGGAGCATGGCTATCAGAAAAACATAGCCCCACGCCAAGAAGCGGAATTGTTTTGAATTTCGTGAAACGAACAGCCAAACTAATCCTGGCAACCAGATCAATGAGCTGGCAAACTGCATACGGAACTGTGAAAACAGGAATCCTCCAGTTGAAACGTTCACCAATTGAGTCGCTGCAAGATCGGACATGTGATGTACTACTGGAAAGTTGAAATGGTACTGCCAAAGCAGGTTGGGCAAAGCCACCAAAAAGGCGATGCCGATGGCAGCCCAAGGATGCACCGTCGCCAGCCACTTTCTCTTATTCGTGGCCAATACTCCCAGCAGCATGGCCAGCATAAAAAAACCGATAGAGTATTTTGTCAGCCAACCTAATCCTACTGTAATTCCAAGCCAATACCAGTATTTTTTATGCCCTTTTTTTGCGACCTTGATTAAAAGGAAAGCAGCAACGGCCCACCACATTTGGTTAAAGCAGACAGGCTGGAACAAGGTGTTCGTTCGTAAAAAAGAAGGGGAAAGAATAAATGCAAGGCAAGCTAAAATAATCGCCCACTTTTTGCCGCCCATTTCCTTGACCATCAGCCCGATAAGGAAGACCACCACTGCTCCGGCCAAAGCTGGAAACAACCGCACTGCAAATATTCCATCACCAAACAATGACGTGGTCAACCATCCTATAAAAGGCGTAAAAGGAGGTACCTCAAAGAATCCCCATCCAAGGTGATTGCCCTCGTCGAGGTATAGGAACTCGTCCCTGTGAAAACCATAATTATAGTTGGTAAAAAAATGTAATAGCAGTTTCAGGCAGGCCAGCCCAATAAGCCATCGCACCGTCGATCGGTCAAAATTTTTAAAGCGTTTCATTGGGAAAAGGTAGTGAAGAATTCGCACCTAATGAAATCTTAAAAATACCTTGGCGTGTTCACCTTTTCTATTTCACGGTAAAAATCATAACCCAACATAATCTCGAAAGAACCATTGGAATATTTTGCAATTTCATTGAGCGGGTAGTCGTATGCAAAGCCAATGCGGATATTTTTGTCTAAAAGAAAAGAAGCCCAGATATCAAAAGAATCGAAACTGCCGGTCTTGCTATCTTGCTTGATGATGGCAGCAAATGCTGATCGGAAAGAAACACCAAGCCAAAGTTTTTTATTAAAAAGGAAAGAAGCGTCAACGTCAAAAGTAGTGGGCGAGCCAATCTCACGAAGCAAGTTACCCTGTTTAAAAAACTCCGGGAAAAACCCAACAGTTTTTATCAGAATGGATGGGCGGAAAACAAGGCTCTCCCCTTTTAAAGGAATGATGCCACCAGCAGTCAAATAAAAATGGCGGTAGCTGCGTGCCCATTTCCGTATAGTTTCCCGCTCTTCTCCTGAAACATCCCGAAGGTTGAATTGGGCGAGATGTGGGAGTGATGCACCAGCATAAAAACTAGGGGTGTAATAGAATACCCCCGCCCCAAAATCCGGTAAAATTTCACTGGGATTACCTTTGTTGAACGCATTGTCCAGTTCCTGGGCATCCTTGAAATTGAGCTGTTCCCAATCAGCCCGCCAGTTCATGGCTCCTGCCTGTAGTCCGATCGACATAGTGCCTTTTCCAAAATTAATGCGGTAGGCATAACTGATATTAAGAATCGTAGTCTGGCGGGCACCGATTTTATCATTAGTCAAATTTAGCCCCAGTCCAACCTGGTTGTTTACTGGTGAATGGATGGAAAAAGTCTGAGATACTGGCCTACCATCACTTTCCGCCCCGTTGCCCCAACCAAACCACTGGTCACGGTGAACAGCGACGATGGACATATAATCCCGACTTCCTGCATATCCTGGGTTGTACGAAAGGGTATTGAACATGTACTTCGTAAATTGTGGCTCTTGCTGTGCATTAGTTGTTTCGCAAAAAAAAGAAAGGAAGACAACAAGGCTCAATATCCTCAATGCTGCATTGGCAACATAGTGCATGGTCGCTATTAGGCTATGGTATGGATATGCTATGGGCAACATCAGTAAAAATCTTGAACGGGGGGAAGGGATGCTCCTTTCTTTGGTATTGCGGAGCAGGTATTGACCATAAAGAGAATAGTATGCCGTTTTTGCAAGAGCCGTTGTTGAATACATCAGTTTGTTCAAAATCTGACAGGGCTGTTTGTGGTGTATTCTAAAGTGGCGGTGAAAATGCAATGGTTTTGATTGCTAGGTATTCGGGCAACTACTTTTTGAAAACCGCCGCTACCAATTCATCAATATTTTTGGAATCCATTTCACTGACCGGGGAAACAGCCTCCAGGGCGCGGGCGATCAGTTTTTTGGCTTTCTCTACATCATTTTTTCGAAAGCAGGCCTGGAGTTGGGCAACAGTCTTTTTTTCAAGTTTTGAAATTTTTGACATATTTTGGGCATCTAATTCCGGTGAGGTGACAAACAACTCAAAAGCCACTTCAAAGGAACCGAGGGTTTTGCCTTTTTCAATCCCGATCAGTTCTCCCTTTTTGATACCTTTTTCAATCCCCTTTTTTTCTCCGCTCTGGACGGCAAGGTCATATGTGCTGACAAACATATCTGATACATTTTTGGGAAGGTCATTAACGATCCCGGTGATTTCCTCCTGATTGATTGTGAATGTTTGGTAAATGTACAAAACCAAAGTTTCAACGAACCTTTCGGTTGCGCTCTTGCTTTTGTAGCCTTTCACAAATATAAAGATTTTCTGGTAGTTGGTCAGGATAAATTCTGTCTCCTTTTTGTGTTTGAACAATAGCAGTAAAGCGGAAAGGAAACTATCCCCAATAGCTGTCAACTCCTCATCGGAATACCTGCTCAGGTCAACCTTGATGAACTCAAAACCCGGAAAGTACCTCCCAAAATCCGAATCGGACAGTTCGAGGTTTTCAAAAAAAGTGGTTTTATTGAATTTTTCCTTGCCGTGGTAAAGAAGGATGGGCACGATAAGCGAATATGGTCCTCCTTGTTTCAATTGGTATTCATACCCCTCCAGCAAATACCTCAACAACTGCATCTCTGCAAATTTGACGGGGTAGCTCTTGTGCTCGAACAAAAAAGAGAGCAATACTTCCCGATTGCTCCCCCTCCATTTACATGTGTAATTGATATCGGAATAACTATTTTCCAGTTTTTCGTTCACAAACGAAGTATTCTGGATTTTCAATGTCCTGAAATCCAAGTGCCCGTATATGCTTTTGGGACAGAAATTTTTGATAAAAAGAAGAACTTCCGAACGGTAGGAAAACGTATTTCGGAAAAGGCGGTCGTGCGGAGTTAGGTGTTTTTTGGCCATCTTGGGGTATCAAAGTTCTAAACAAATATCGACAAAGCTAACTGGGAATTTTGTAGAAAAAAATAAAATCACTTGTTTTGGGCATCTGTGTTTATAAAATAGACATCTTTCCTAAATAAATTTAAGGCATGGAAACAAGGATTTTTTTGTCAGACGAGGCATTTTTTGAAGGAATAGCCGAAGCTATTGCTGAAAAAAATAACGAAGTATGATGGAAAAAGACTGTTTAGCTGACTTATTAGTTATTTAGGAAAGATGTCTAATGCAAAACCTTATGGCTACCTATCAAAAATTCACTTTCCTTCTTGTCTTTCTTTTTTTTGTAAAATTCGCTTCTGCTCAGGTTGAAAAAGCGCCTCCCCGCTCCGAGGGCGAAGGGCCTTATCCTCAATTGATTATTCGGGGTGTCACGCTCATCAATGGGAATTGCGCTCCGCCAATTGGCCCAGTAGATATTGTGGTGGAGGACAACCGCATCGTTAAAATCAAAAACGTGGGTTACCCTGGCGTTCCCATTGATCCTGAAAAACGGCCCGAACTCGTTGAAGGTGGCCATGAACTCAATTGCGAAGGCATGTATTTGATGCCTGGTTTTGTAGACATGCACGGTCACATCGGCGGCAAGGCGCAAGGTGCCGATGCTGAATATGTTTTCAAATTATGGATGGGGCATGGAATTACAACTGTTCGTGATCCTGCTTGCGGAAATGGCCTTGATTGGGTGCTCGAACAAAAAAGCCTGAGCAGTGAAAACAAGATCACTGCTCCATCCATAGAGGCTTACACGGTTTTTGGGCAAGGTGCCGACCCCTACCCCCGCAATGCCGACGAGGCCCGCCAATGGGTGCGGGACAATGCCAATAAAGGAGCAAACGGTATCAAATTTTTTGGGGCAGCACCAGAAATCATGGCAGCAGCGTTGGACGAAAACAAAAAGCTGGGCCTCCGCTCGGCCTGCCATCATGCTCAAATGTCAGTGGCAGAATGGAACGTGCTGCATTCGGCAAGAGCTGGACTAACAACTATGGAGCATTGGTATGGCCTGCCCGAGGCACTTTTCAACGACCGCACCGTGCAGGATTACCCAACGGATTACAATTACCTCAATGAACAAAACCGTTTTGAAGAAGCTGGTAAACTTTGGCGACAAGCCGCTGCACCATACTCTGAGCATTGGAATAAGGTCATGCAGGAACTCCTCGATCTGGATTTCACCCTTGATCCTACATTCAATATTTATGAAGCCAATCGCGACTTTCAGCGTGCCCGCCGGGCAGAGTGGCACGATGAATATACGATGCCTTCACTGTGGCGCTTTTATGCGCCAAGCCGCATTTCGCACGGCAGTTATTGGTTGAATTGGGGGACGGAACAAGAGGTCGCCTGGAAAGAAAACTACCGACTCTGGATGACTTTCGTCAATGAATACAATAATCGGGGCGGAAGGGTGACGGCAGGTTCTGATAGTGGATTTATTTACCAATTATATGGCTTTGCCTACATCAGGGAATTGGAACTACTGCGAGAAGCAGGTCTTCACCCTTTGGAAGTCATCCGGTCAGCTACGCTAAATGGTGCCGAAGCCCTTGGCCTTGCCGATCAAATAGGCACAGTAGAGGTTGGAAAGCTGGCTGATTTTGTAATAGTCGAAGAAAACCCGTTGTCAAACCTCAAGGTTTTGTACGGCACGGGTGCAATCAAAGTAAATGAAAACAACGAAGCCGTGAGGGTTGGCGGAGTAAAATATACGGTCAAGGACGGAATCGTTTATGATGCAAAAAAACTATTGGCTGATGTCCGTGAAATGGTTCGTTTAGCAAAAGGCGAAGAGGAATACGAGATAAAGCAACCAGGGATGGATTAAGAGTATCTAAATTTTAGTATGATAAAAAGATCCAGCAATAATTTGAATAAATGGCTGCTTGAAAATGAATTTCTGGCATTATTGATAGCCTTGTCAGGCTTTCTGTTTTTGCCTTCTTTTTTCATAAATGAAGCGTTGAAAAACGGATTCATTTATGGCTTTCTTGTAATGATACTCGTGGCTGGCGTATTTGAATTAAGGCACAGAAAACAAACGGTTATTGTCGGTATATTTTTGTCAGTGTCAGTGCTACTCTTAAACATTTTCTCTGTTTCCCAAAATAGCGAAAGCTTGTTTTTATTGCGGATGGCGAGCTTGATTTTATTTTTTTTAATGCTGACTGGCCATGTTATGTTTAGGTTGGCCATATCCAAAAGAATCAACTCAAATATTATTTACTGTGCCATTTGTGGGTATTTATTATTAGGCTTGATAGGTGGGTTAGCATTTAGGATAATCCATCATTTTTATGAAACTTCATTTTTTTTCAGCGGTGGGCTTGAGCCTAAAGTTGATGATTTTACTTATTTGAGTTTTGTTACTTTGGCCACACTGGGTTATGGTGATATTTCTCCAATTAGCCCCCCGGCAAAGGTCGTATCCATCATTTTAAGTGTAACAGGACAAATGTACCTGGTGGTCGTAATTGGGATAATTATTGGAAAGTTCAATTATTATGGACAGAAGAAATGAATTTCAATGTTTTGATAAACTCTTGGCTTGCCAAGCAAGCATTGCCAAACAAATCGCCAACCCCAAAAACTCCCGTGTAAATTCAATATGAGACTCCTCCGCTTTCATTTGTCCGGCGATATTCGGCATGCCCATTTTTATCCAACTGATGAATTCTGGCAATAACATTCCCATCCATATCAAACAGATCGCTATCCCCACCCAAAGTACATATTTATGGGACCTTCCGTATGCCGCAAAAACACAAACGGCAGCCATAAATAAATACAAAAGTGTCCACCCCAATGGATCGGGGTCGTTTAACTGAAAGTAGGCGAATAAAATAAAAACCGCTGAGAGGATCAGGTTGGTTATTTTCATAAAATAAATATTGAATAAATAGTAAAACAAATAGTCTCTTTCGTGAAGCGAAGATAAGTTGCTATTCCGCCTATTGCGTTACTCCTTTCCCACATTTTTCCAACAACCACTCCTTCTCTGCCAGCCTTTCCGTAGTTTCAATATTAGCCCGAATAGCTGCCAAATCATTTTTATTAATGGCCAATTTTATCAGCTTTTTAACAAATCGGATCAAATTAAGGTAGTTTTCATGATGGTATCCATGATCTTTCTGACGCCGGATATATGCACCAAAACTATCGAGCAGGCTATCCAAAGCAGCAAATTCATTTAGCTCATAATAGCATCTGAGCAACATACGGCGGGCATCGAGGTTATTTAGAACGTCGTTGAATTCAACCAACCGCAGCAGGCGCATAGCGCTATCATAATCGGCCTGCTGAAAGTGGAAAAATGCCGAATTGTAGCGCCAACTGTTATCCCGTTCCCTCGATGGGAGGAATTTTTTAAAGTCCTCCAAAAAACCTCCGACCCATTTTGTTTCGCCAAGGTTCATGCCCAGGCGGGTTATATTTTTATAAGTATAAGAGGAAAGTATGCCGTTCTCCAACAGCGCGCCGTTCGCCAGCCCAAGACGGTACAACTCAAATGCCCCACGGATGTACTGCCGCTCGCCCGCATTCAGTTTTTTGATACAAAAATTGATGGCCAGCAGATAAATGTCCCTCATCTCGTGTGGCGGAAACTCTCCGTTCATCCCCCCCATCCATTTTTTCAATTCGGTAAAATGCCCCTCCACCTCCAGCACAGCACTGGGCTCCGAACCATCTCCCGCTAAAGCCCTAAAAGCATGATAATACACCATCACCGCCGTCACCTTATCATAGCTGCCAGCCTCCACCAATGCCAATACCTCGTTTAGCAGTTTAAGGTCGTACAGTTGCTTCGACATGGTTTGGTGGGTAAGGATAGTACAGCCCAGCCGTAACGTTTCGGCAATAAAATAAGTCGTCAGTTCATTGTGAACGGTCTGGAGGTTCATTTCGCCAGTGCGCCGCTGCTGCATCGTGTGGGCCGCCAGTTCCTGCTCCAACAGGTAGCGGTCGTAATGGTGGTGGGTGTTACGGCGGTTCTGTTTTTCCTGCAACACCACGGTCGCTGCCATTTCTTTTTGAAACGACTGCTCCATGCCGCGCTTCCGCAATGCCCTGCAGAGGTAAAGCTGCTGCTGCAACCTATCCTCCACCGCCTCCGATTGGGCTAGGTACTGCTTGATCGTTTTCAACAAAAAAGAAGCCATGTAGTGCAGGGTTTTGTGGTCGAACTTTTGGCCGGGGAAAACAGCCTCCCAAACATCCCCCTTTTTCACCGAACCGCCCTTTTTGCTCGCCAATACTCTGTCAAAATGATCGAACAGGCGGGCCACATCCTCCCGCTGATTGAAGTATGGGGAACGGACGAATTTGCGGAGTTCTCGGAAATCATGGGGGGAGAGGCGGCGGAGGTGGTGGCGGAGATGGGAATTTTGCATTTAATAATTAGAGAATTATATCATAAATATTTAATTAACAGTATTTTACAACTATTTATCCGCGAAGATAATACAATTTTGTTTTTGTTTTCCGAGTTTTTTCTACCGATTTTTGGAACATGAAAAAATATTAGGATCATGAAAAAACTAAAACCAATAATAACGGCAGGCACTTTATTCATTTGTACCATGGGTTTTGGGCAAGGCTGGTTCAATTCGTTTGGTGGGGAACAGAGTGACGATGCACGTAGTGTAACAGAAACGGTTGACGGAGGCTACTTTGTTAAGGGAAGATACAGGATTAAGACGGGCCTATTAACGGTCGATATCCTTCCACTCCTTCTAAAATACAATTCAGATGGCATTTTAGCATGGTCAAAAATCCTCTCAAAAGACCGGGCTAGTGGAGGTATACTTCCAGTAGATGACGGTGGTTATTTAATTTTTGGGGACGATTCCACAAACGAAAGTGCATTGTTAAAAATAAACCAGCAAGGAGATTCTATATGGCAAAAATCATATGAATTTGATGGCGAGAATGAGGCAGAAAATATCGTAAAAACTACTGATGGATTTGCCCTGCTGATTAAGGCATCATCGGGAGCCAACGATGGACTCTGGCTTGTGTGTATAGATTCAATAGGTGATATTCTATCGGAAAAATTTATTCCAAATGTCTTATACGAACGTAAGTTTTCATTCTTAACTTATTTAAATGATGGTGGATTCTTAATTACAAGTACCATTGAACCTATATCAAAAGATATCATGCTGACCAGGGTTGATGAAAGTGGCAATATACTCTGGGAACTTACTTATGGTGAAGTCGATTTTGATGATCTTTTTCCTAAATTAGAGTATTTGGTCGACGGAGGATTTTTAATGGCTATAAGGTCGAATTCAACCTTTGACAAGGCTATTTTGGTTCGAATAGATGATAACGGAAACATTCTTTGGGAGCTTGAATACGGTGAAGATGATGATTCTGGAGCTCTGATTACAGAGATCCTTCAACACCCAAGCGGTAACTATTTGATTGCCGGGTTCTATTACTATAATTCTTTTATAGAAAGTGCAGACCGTTACTTGGCCATGATCGATGACAATGGGGAAATCATTTGGTGGCAAAGTTTTCCTGAAGAAGTTGTCATTAACAATGATCTCTATCTTGATATGACCTGTACTGATTCAGGTGATCTCATCTTAACGGGGGCCGTTTACATTGATGGTGAAT
Organism: Saprospiraceae bacterium; assembly: GCA_029263015.1. Lineage (GTDB taxonomy): Bacteria > Bacteroidota > Bacteroidia > Chitinophagales > Saprospiraceae > UBA6168. The sequence goes on from JAJCYI010000012.1 coordinate 29,795, forward strand.
TTATAAATCTCTTTATTGAAAAACTCAATGATCAGGGAGAACAAATCTGGTTAAAAACCTATGATTATATCAGGCAATCCATTGGGAGCGATATTAAAGTTACAAGTGATGGTGGGTTGATTGTCTGTGGAGAATTTAAACCTTATGGAAGCTATACCTTTGATGCATTTATCCTTAAAACGGATAGTGAAGGCTATGCCCTGACCAACTTCATTGACGGAAATATATATCGAGATTCTGAACAAAATTGTGTAGCTGATCCGAACGAAATAGGGCTTGCAAAATGGATCATAAAATCTGAACTCGGCTATACCATTTCTGATGATCTGGGAAATTTTGACTTTACCGCCGACTCTACCAACCAACAATTGGAGGTCTTCCCACCAAGCTCACTCTGGAATTATTGCCTCATACCAGAGATAGAATTTAATGGAAACTTCGATACGGTTTCCATCGAAATTGGAGCTATTCCTCTTGTTGACTGCCCTGCACTTGAAGTAGATATCTCCACTCCCTTTCTCCGCCGCTGCTTTCCTTCTACCTATTATGTCAATTACTGCAACACGGGTACGATTGCCGCCGACACCGCATACATCGAAGTAACCCTCGATACTTTTCTAAATTTCCTGAACAGCAGCATCCCTCTCACCAGCCAAAACGGCAATGTTTTCACCTTTGACCTCGACACAATTGACATTGGTGAATGTGGCAATTTCACTATAGATGTGGAGGTGGGCTGCGGTGCTGAACTTGGGCAGACCCATTGTGTGGAGGCACATATCTTCCCAGATTCGCTTTGCACTTCTACTCCGTTGTGGTCAGGTGGGAGCATTGAAGTAGATGGGAACTGTGTCTCTGACACCATTCATTTTTCTATAAAAAACGCTGGAAATTCGGCAATATCGCCAGGGCTTGATTTTATCGTCATAGAAGATGATGTAATTCTGTATCAAAACAATATCAACACGCTTGGACCAGGAGAAGTGCAGGAGGTTTCAATAGAGAATATTGGTGCCACTTACCGCCTCGAAGCTGACCAAGAACCAAACCACCCCGGCAACAGCAATCCAACATTTGTTATCGAAGGCTGCGGTCAAGGATTCACACCTGGCTTTATCAATCTATTCCCCATGGACGATGCCGATCCTTTTATTGACATCGATTGCAGGATAAATGTCGGCTCTTATGACCCCAACGATAAACTGGCATTTCCAATCGGATATGACGAAGAACATTTCATCGAACAAAATACAGACATCGAATATCTCATACGGTTTCAAAACACTGGAACTGATACCGCATTCCGTGTGGACATCAGGGACACGCTCTCTCCTTTCTTGGATGTGACCTCTGTGCGCCCCGGTGCATCGAGCCATCCTTATGAATTTGACATTAGCGGCCCGGGCATTTTAAAATTCACTTTTGACAATATCTTATTGCCGGACAGCACGGCCAACGAAGCAGCCTCTCGTGGTTTCATAAAATATAAGATTTCGCAAAAAGAAAATGTACCACTGGGTTCAAAAATAAACAACAACGCCGCCATTTATTTCGATTTTAATGCGCCCATTATCACCAACACCACTTGGCACACCGTGGGCGAGGATTTCATCACCATCCTTGTTTCCGTAAACAATGTAGATTTTATAAATACCGCCGCCCATGTTTTCCCAAACCCGTTCTCGAAGACGGCGACTGTTTTATTGGAAGGCAGTGAATTTACTGGCGAAAACACGTTTTTATTGTACAACTCCATGGGGCATTTGGTTCAAGAAGATGTTTTCAAAAACAACCGCTTTGAACTGGACGGGGAAGGTTTACCAAGTGGCATTTATATTTTCCAGATAAAAACTGAAGGCGGAGTCTTGGCTGCGGGGAAAGTGGTGTTGCAGTAAAATATAGAAGCGACGCTTTTTGAAAAAGCGTCGCTTCTTAGTGCTTCAAAAATCATGGGTTTCCTATAAAGCTGGTTTAACTATTTTATCTCCCAACTGTTCCTCCCTGCTATCAAAACATCCAGATCGCCCTCGCCTTGCTGCTCGGTTGCTGACTCCAACTGCGCCAAAAGCATATCCTCGTAACATGGCCTATTCTTCTGATAAATCACGCCAAAAGGCCGTGGAAAGGCATGTTTATTTTCCGAAGGATCATCAAAAAAGCGGGAGAGGATTTGCGCTTTATAGAGGTCGTTTTCGTCGTGAACCCAAAGGTCACTTTCGGTAAAATCGCCATCATTCAGGTCAACAATTTTTGGAGAACAACCATCCAACCGAATCCCCTTGTTCCTCTCAGTTCCAAACACCAAAGGCTGGCCGTTTTCCAAAAACAAAGCCGTGTCCGGTTTTGATTGTTTTTCTGTAAAAGTGAAAAATGCACCATCGTTAAATATGTTGCAGTTCTGGTAAATTTCCAAAAAAGAAGTGCCCCGGTGAGCATCCGAACGCATGAGCATTTCACGCAAATGCTTCGTGTCCCTGTCCATCGTTCGGGCCACAAAAGTGGCATCCGATCCAAGAGCCAAAGCCACCGGATTTAAGGGGTGGTCGAGCGAACCTAATGGAGTGGAAGCAGTTCGTTTATTTTCCTCTGAAGTCGGCGAATACTGGCCTTTTGTCAGGCCGTATATTTGATTGTTAAACAATAGCACATTAAGATCAAAATTTCGCCGCAGTAGGTGGATCAGGTGATTGCCACCGATCGAAAGTCCATCGCCATCGCCAGTGATGACCCAAACTCCAAGGTTGGGATTGGCCATACGAAGACCAGAAGCGATTGCCGTAGCCCGTCCGTGGATGCTATGCATCCCGTAGGTTTCCATGTAATAAGGAAACCGGGACGAGCACCCTATTCCAGAAATAAAAACCGTCTCGTGCGGTTTTTTGCCCAGCTTACCAAGCACCGTCTGTACTTGTTTCAGAATAGAATAATCCCCACAGCCAGGACACCACCTAACATCTTGATCGGAAGCGAAGTCCTTGGCTTTCAACGGGATATGGTTGGTTATTTCTACTGACATTTTTTAATGGTGAATGGTGAACGGTGAACGGTGAATAAGTTTTTCGCAAAATCAAACAGTTCGTGTTTTGTGATCGGCACACCTTGGATTTTATTGTATTGCTGCACATCTACCAGGTAATGGTCGCGGATCACTTTGCACAACTGTCCATTGTTGAGTTCCGGGATGAGTATTTTATCGAAATTTTTCAAAATAGTGTGCAGGTTTTTCGGGAATGGGCGCAAATATCGGAGGTGGGCATGGCTGACTTTATGGCCTTCTTTTATCAGCATTTTAGTTACTGATTGGCAAATGCCAAAAGTGGAGCCCCAGCCCAAAATCAGTAATTCACCGCTATCAGCGCCTGCATCCATTTTTTGTTCGGGGATAAAATTTGCGATCAAATCTACCTTTGCTTCCCGTGTTTTCACCATGTGCTGGTGATTGGCGGGGTTGTACGAGACCTCGCCCGTCAAGTCTTCTTTTTCAAGCCCCCCTACCCTGTGGGTCTGGCCTAACGTGCCAGGGACTGCCCACTTTCGCACCCTGTTTTCATCTCTTTCATAAGGCATGAAGGGCGATTCATTATCCTGCCTTTCGGCAAATTTCACTTCAATTGTAGGAATGTCTTTTGCTTTGGGAAATTTCCATGGTTCAGAGCCATTGGCAATATAACCATCGCTCAAAAGGATAACCGGGGTCATGTGCTGAAGAGCAATCTTGCAAGCCTCAAATGCTGCCTCGAAGCAATCAGATGGAGATTTTGCAGCGACAACCGGCATCGGACATTCCCCATTCCGGCCATACAATGCCTGCAATAGATCAGACTGTTCAGTTTTAGTTGGCAAGCCAGTGGATGGACCACCCCGCTGAACGTCAACAATTACAAGCGGTAATTCTAACATCACGGCCAGTCCCATTGCTTCTGCCTTTAATGCCATGCCAGGACCCGATGTCCCCGTAATGGCAAGATCTCCTCCATAACTGGCACCAATGGCCGAGCAGATCGCTGCAATTTCATCTTCCGCCTGGAAAGTTTTTACTCCATAATTTTTATGCTTGGCCAAACCGTGCAAAATACTGGACGCTGGCGTAATTGGATAGGAGCCATAAAACAACGATAAACCAGACTTTTTAGCAGCGGCGATGAGACCCAAGGCCAAGGCATCATTGCCCATGATATTCCGGTAAGTCCCCTTTTCGAGCTTGGCCGGTTTCACAACATACCTCGAAGTGAATTCCCCGACCGTGTCGGCAAGGTGGTATCCTTTGAGCAGTACCTTTTTGTTAGCTTCAAGTACCTGAGGTATCTTTTGAAACTTAAATTCCAGGAACTTAACGGTCGTCTCAAACGAGCGGTTATAGCGCCATAGCAAGAACCCCAGCACCAACATGTTCTTGCAACGGTCTTTGTCTTTCGTGCCCAGCTCAAAGTCGGCCAACGCCTCACGGGTCAGCTTGGTGATCGGCAATTTGATTACCTCATATCCTTCCAATGTATTGTCTTCCAGTGGATTAGCGCCATTATCGTATTTCGCCAACCGCAAGTTTTTAGAATCAAAACCATCTTCATTAACGATGATGGCAGCCCCTTTCCGCAACATAGGCAGATTGGTTTTTAAGGCCGCCGCATTCATGGCTACCAGCACATGGTAATAATCGCCAGGGGTATGGATCGTGCGGCTACCAAAATGGATTTGGAAACCGGAGACCCCTGCCAACGTACCGATCGGTGCGCGTATCTCCGCTGGGAAATCAGGGAAAGTGGCCAGGTCATTTCCGAACAGGGCTGTATCCCCTGTGAAGAAACTCCCCGTCAGTTGCATGCCGTCGCCGGAATCACCGGCGATTTTTATGACGACATCAGTTTGTTCTATTTGTTGGGCCATGAAAGAACATAAGTAAAAAGGAGAAAGGAGAAAGTAACCTGCCTGCCTGCAGGCAGGAATGTGAAGTAGCTGGCATACGGCAAGTTATACCTATGAAATCTCTCATTCTTCTTCTTTTGTTGAGTTAAAACGCAAAGTTCGTGTTTTGGATGGCAAAAGAACAAATGAGAATGGTGGGAGGTTGTGAGGAGGGTCACATTGGACTCTAAAAGAAGTGCAAATCCCCTGATTCATTCTACTTTGGGAGTGCCAAATAAAAAAGGTGACACCTTTCGGAAAGGTGTCACCTTTGAGCCAGCCAGGGGCAAACAAATTTATTTAAGTCCTTCAAAAACCTTGTCCACTTCCAGTTCGATGCCCGTGGCCGGGTCTTTCAAAATGCCCGTGTCGTAAAATTTTTTCTTCCCGTCTGGGGTAAGGACGCAGATGGCTCGCATCGGCGGAGGCATGACGATCCACGCAGATTGCACGCCCATTGGGAAATAGGTTTGGATTACCTTTCTGGTCATTTCATCCAATGATTGAGAGGGAGATATGATTTCGATGGTGGTTTGTGGTACTTCCTTTTCTTTGGCTTCAATTGTTTGCCAATCCAAGATTTTACTGTTGAAAATACTGATATCGGGAGTTGTAGGAGGGGTGGAATCGAGGGATACTTCGCTTGTAAAGTTAAATTCCCCTTTATATTTGAGCATCAACAAAAATATTATTGCTGATTGGATGGTTCCATGGATTCTATTGGGCATAGGCTTGTTGCGTTCTGTTTCGTATTCGGAAATGTTATTTTCTTCCGCAATATTTTCTTCTTTTAATAACATATGCTTGGATTTTATGCTGTCAAAGTTAAGGAAATAATTCTGGTGCAGCAATGGGTTGCCAAAATGTTTACTGGTCAGGGCATCAAAGGTGACAAACTGTGTTTAAACATCGGTATATGCTTTCAAATGAGTTGAACACAGTATGTTTCATGTTGATTTTTAGAATATTATACATTCTATTTTTCAATTGCTATTCTAAAAATCAACTACGACATCTTTGAACATCAGAAAACAACGACCTTTTGGGTTGTTGACCGCCCGTTACTTGTCAACCGTAAAAAATACAAACCATTTGGCAAGCTGGATACATCGTAATAAAAATAATCCTGCCGTTCTTTTACGCTATTCATAGACAACAATTTCCCGTTGGAGTCAAAAAGGGAAAGGGTTGAATTGCCATCCAACAAGGAGGGACTCGTTATAGTCAATGTATATTTCACTGGATTGGGGGAAATAAATACTTGTACCTCGTTATTCTCGGTACCGAAACAATCTGCACTTTCTGTATATCCAAATACCTTTCTGCCCCCCAATGAGAATCTTCATATTTCAACAAGCCATCACAGTAATATGTAGAATGAAAATCCTGAACATAAATCGAGGTGTCATATTTGCCAACAGAATATCTTTCATCATGCAGATATGTAAGAAGGCCCTCGGCGTCATATTCCCGATGATAGGTAAAGCTGTCTTGCTCATATAGTTGCCAGCCATTGAGCCAATAATCGAAACTGTAATATCCGTTAGTCTGAGGTTTTCCGTCAGAGTAGAAACTATGAAGATACCGCTCCTTTCCAATATCTGAATAATTGAATATGTGCTCAATCAACCTTTCTTCTTCATCGAAATATTTGGTTTCAAAGTCAGGATAAAAATGGTGGTTTTCCCAAAGGTCAATATGCAAAATTTCACCTCCATTTTCATATCGGTAAACCAATACAGACTCAGAGGTGGGAATCCCCATACCAAATCTGACAATTGCTATAGAATCGACTTGGCAACTATTGGAATAATAATAAGTATCAGTATTGCCACGCGTGTTTCCATTTTCTTCAAAGCTAAGTAGGTGAACTCAAATAATCGACACTTTTGGCGGCCTCTTTTTCCGCCATACTTTGTTAAAAAAAATGACCGTAGCTATGGCTATGCTAATTTTTTTTGCCTTGTCTGACGAAAAAATAACCTCGTCAAAAGTGTCGA